>NZ_JBETMF010000007.1:0-288484 GCF_040427045.1 Agrobacterium vacciniicorymbosi | reverse complement strand
ATTACGCCATAATGGACGCACCGGCCATGGCAGCATAACTTAAACGAAATGGCCTCCGGCAAAACCGGTGCGGGTCAATCCTTCGCTTGTAGTCCCCTGCCGGATCGTCCATCCCGGTTTGCTTAGCAGCTTCCCCCAGAACCAGATCGCCCAGAAGTTTGCACCCACGAATCTGCGGGCACGAAGCACACTCGGTGAAGATGGATTCAGCGTATAGTGCAATCCAAAACATGTTGGCCAGCGTTCAGTGGAAGTGAGCGGGACATTAGGAATAGTGACCACTGGAAAAATCTGAAGATCGCTTTCGACAATTTCCATCGCATTATTGAACACGTCCTCTGACACCAATGTCCGAAAGTATTCGGCGGGCACTTGATGTCGATGATATGTGAATTTCTGGATCGCACGGTGAAGAGGTAGTTGGACTTCTTTCACGTGATCGAGGACAAAGCGTCTGAAATCTTCTTGGGCAGGCAGACCTCGATAGTTCTCGATCAGATATATTGGATGCTCGACGCGGAACAGACCATCGGCGACATACGCAGGCCACCGTTTGATAACGAATTGTTCGCACAACCCCTCTGATGCGCGATTGCCATGTAGTTGGTTGGGCCTAGGAAATCTGCGTCGCCTGTTGCCGCGTAGAAGCGCGAAGTCGAAAGCGGTCTCGATGTAAAATGGATAGGGAATGCCAAGTCGATCTGCGCGCTGCCTTGCCGAAACCAGTTGGCTTCTCTCACGAGCGTTATCTTTCATGGTAACGTTGCTGATTATTCGGGATGGCACGAATTCTACGGGTTGCCCAAAGACATTCTGACAGACGCCAAGAACGGTAAGAAACTGACAATCAGCGACAATGGCGGCAAGACGATCACCCTCGGCCTTGCTTCAGCGTCGGAACCATTTTCGCAGTTCGTCGAATGTTTCAATAACGCTCCTGCCAAAGCGGAAGCCACCAGCGACGATTCCGTCGTAGACCAAGGTGCACTCAATTGCAAAAACTGCTTACTTCAAGTCAATGGTAAGAAAGCTATCGACGGCGCCTGCCATTGGAGCGGGTCCAGCCTTGATAAAAACAGTATCTATATGCAAGCAAATGGTTATTTCGCCTATATCGAAATCAATCAATCAACCGCTGACGGCTGGTGGAATGAAACGCCGGGTAGCACCCATGCCCATTCCGAACTGGGTGAAATGAAGCGCGAAGGTCAATGTTGGAAAAATAAAAACGTTCGCCTTTGTCCTGGGGTGAGCGGTTCAAATTACGCTTGTTAGATTTCGATCCGATTGTCGTAAATTCAATCAGGTCGTCTCACTAGTTCCGCGAAGTTAGGCGGATCGATGCTTGGCGGAGAGGGTGGGATTTGAACCCACGATACCCTTGCAGGTATGCCGCATTTCGAGTGCGGTGCATTCGACCACTCTGCCACCTCTCCGCGGACACGATTTTTTAGGGTCGTGCGCAAAGAGCGAGATGGTTGAGCACATATTAGAGCTGTTGCCTGATCCAGGGTGCCGCAAGTGTGGCTTTCCGTGGCGTTGTTTCGTTAGCTGGCATCAATCGAAGAAAGAATTCAGTAAAGGTATCCTGAAAGATCGCCAGATTCACATCACGGCGCACGCGCGCATATACCATCAAGACATCACCGAAATCGTTCTCGGCCCACCCGTAGGTCCACCCTACAATCTTTGCATCTAATTCACTGGCGCATTCCAGAAGCTCGGCATGCATTCGGCTTCTACGCTCAGGGAGCAAGCATGCTTGATGGTCGAAGAAAATTGAAAGAACATGGACGAGTGTCCCTTCAACCTCTGAAAAATCCTCAATAATATTTAAGTGAGAAGCAATATGTGAGCATGAGGCACAGATCGCCACTCCTGGTCCGGCAATGATATTGCCGACGCCGTCCTGCCGGGATTTTCCGCAGAAACTACATATTACAGCGTTGTCGCCTTGGCCGAAGAGCACGCGGCGCGCTGCAAGCAATCGGTCTTTTATAGAGAGCTGGTTCATACGGCACTCCTTCTTGAAATGACAGCCGATCACTTTGCATAACAATTAGCGGTTGCTACGACGGAACAGACTGGCTACCTTCATACGCCGTTGCAACGACGGCTGTGCCTTCATGAGACCTGAAAGTTGCCAGCGTCTGTGTGAACTCGGATCGTTCAACTAGGCTTCTCGTGTGCGACGGCGATACGATCGGTGGTGTTAATGGAGCGTGATGGCTTTCGACCAGCGTCACTCCCTTTTCTGTGCAGAGGACTCGTGTGAACTCACCTTGGCGCCAAAACGTTCTACCGCTGACAATATCGTCGCTTCGTGCGCGGTTTCTAGCTCCTCACGCTTTAGATTTATTGTCGTCTCGCCTTTTTTAAGAATGAAATTCCGCTCGGTCTGCGCGAGCAATTTCGCGATCGCCAATACAGATGATTTCTCGCCGAAGCAGATTGCAGAGTAAAGGGCACTGAATCGGAGGTCTGCATTTGTAAGTTCGTTTTGAAAGAACTTTATCTCATAGAGCGAGTAGCGGTAAAGCCTTAGAAAGAAGTATGCAAAAACTTGGACTACTGCCACCACAGACAATCTAGCGACAAATTTGAAGGAGACATGCATAATGTTGACGTCGCCGTTTAGTTCATTACTTGCTAGAAGAACTGAATATCCTAGAAAGAAGATGCCACAGACAGAGATAAGCGCACCAATTGTCAGGTTTAGATTCGCTCTTCGACCGAGATCACTTATCTCCTTTTTCAAGCGTATTCGTGAATTGACGATCGTCGCTCGCAATACTTTTTTTCCAGATAGATTTTCATCTAATTGTTGAAATTGCCTCTGCCAGTAGGCACCCAATCCTGCTTGAAGATCGTCACTGATCGACTTAAGTGCCTCTTTTTTCAGCGCAATTCTCTCCTGCTTGGAGAATCCGCTAGTTTGTTCCCGAGAAAGCGCTTCGACCTTTCGCTTCAAATCGGCAAGCTCGGAATTTGGATTCTCTTCGAGATCACTATCGCCGTTCCGATCAGCTCTGGATTGCTGAAGATACGAAAGAATCTCGATTCCTGCGCCTAGCAATATTAGGAAAGTCCCTGAGAAACCCACCAGCAATGTAATTATTGGATAGATATCGCCCATCAACATCGCTGCAACAAGAAGAACAACGCCGACGACCGACACTCTTCCAGAGTTCATGACGGATAACTGTTTGATATTTCCCATAAGACGCCCCCTGATTCAACCAGGGCAACCTAAACTGGCAATCTAAACAATTTCCTACGCCAAAATCTGCAATGCCGGATGAGCTTATCTTAAGTCGACGGAACTTCACCAGCGTCGTCAGCTGCCTCAACTTCCGCTAGCGCAGCCTTGCCTTCATGAAAGGTGACAACCTCGACCGGCAGGCCGATTAGGAGGAGGGGACAGGGATTTCCAACGCCTCGTCGGAGCCGATCATCGAGCTTGCGCCAGTGAGTGGTTGCCTCTCCGAATTTGTCGGAAACGAACTGTCCTACAAAAGCTTCTTTAAAGTCGAGTGGATTGACCGGCCTATCGATTTTATCTTGTATCAATCGTCGTTGGCGAGATGTTGGGTCGTATCCCCAACGCCGGATATCGTCGAAACCCTGAATTTGTCTCTCATATAGAAATCTCCGAACTATTGCTCGCATGTTGTCGTGGAGACTTTTTCCTCGAGTTACGATAATGCCAACTGATATTGCACCGTCCGCATGAAGACGCTTAAAGTTTTCGAGGTCCCGATCAAAGAATGGATCCTTGTTGTTCCATTCGATCTCCAATGCGATCCTGCTGCCGTCCGGAAACGTTCGCACGTGATCCACCTCATGCGATTGGCTTTCGCGTGGCACTCCATTAATCCGGCGTTCGACAACGAATTCGAACTTTGGCCAACCGACTCCGTGAAGGACCCTCCTCAATCGTTGCGTTCCCTTAGCTTCGCCGCCGCCTCCCGCGATGATTTCCTCCACAGGTATCGTCGCGTTCATCAGCGCCTCTTCTAACTCCTGCACGGCGTCAGCAAAATCTACGCTTAATATTGCTTGAGCATGGGACATGAACTCGATCTGAAAGCCCCGTTGCACAAGTTTATCAAACATTACTTCTCCCTGTCGGATGGCCGACAATCTGGACGCGAATCAAATGTCTGATTAACTTAAGGCCAGCCCACATAGTTGGCCAGTATTTGGTAATTCAGTTTCGAACTTTAGGCCTACACATGAAAATTGCAGCCCATTATTCCCACCTGAATGGCTTAGAATTTTTGGAGGCGCGAAAACCCCAACTGCTTACGGAAATTTATGAAGTCATCGAGAAAGTTGACGCAGCCGCTTGCCAGACAAAAATTTCTAAAGAAAAAACTAGGCTATCTAAGTCTCTCTATTCACCCAAAGATTTGAATAAATCATTCAAAAATGGGTTCTCCGCCCATGGCTGGAAGTCTGTTCAGACAAAATACTGGGTCTGCGAGGATGCTAGGACGAACCGCAAGATCGTCGACCTGCCAGCAGATCGGCAAAAAAAAGAAATAACCGAAGCGGGATTTACTCCATTTCCTTCAAAGAACCAGACCGACTTTGTGAAAGAGCGAGTATCCGTTGAGGTTCAGTTTGGTAAATACAGCTTCATCGCCTACGATTTGTTCGTAAAGCACTTGGCATTCTATGTGGCTGACACGATCGACGTAGGAATCGAGATTATACCGATGAAGTGTTTGCAGAGAGAAATGTCATCTGGCCCCGGCTATTACGAAGCGGAGCTTTTCAATCTGATGCGCGAAGGTAGAGGCGTGCCAGCGGTGCCGCTAGTTTTGTTTGGTGTAGCGCAGGGCTAAGCTGCCATTTGCGCTTTAGCATGCCAATCGAGCGTATTGAACCAGCTTGCTACCAACAGGCCGCTGACAATTCGCAGCGAGTTCTTTCTGAGCTTTTTTTCTCCGAGTATTGATGAACCTGGGTTAGAACTAACTGCGATCTTGAGAACGGTATTTGACAGGCTGGACAACTCAGCCTCACTCATTCGCTGGTTCAACTGATTATAAATCGCATTAGCAAGCTGCCCAAGGGTATCCACGATGTCATAAGGTGACAATCCATTTCCGCGCCGCGTCCAAGCCGCTTGTAGGACTTCTGGGGTGGATTCACGTAGGTCTGTCTCAAAACGTAAGAACTCTGAGCCCATGTCGGCTACCGTGGAAGATATGCCTTTCAACTGAAGAAGCTGTCGTGTGACCCTGGCATCAGGACTAATTTGTCGGATATCCTTCGACGAACCAAAGAAAAAGCCGACTGTCCAAAAGACATGATCATTTTCAAACCCGTTTGAAAGATCGAATCTCATTCCACTTTTAAAACGGAGGTTTGGTAATGCAGCTCTGAAATTTCGCTTAGCAGGGTATGATCGCCCCTCTGCATCGGGAAGTGTTACTGTCGACAGCTTCGCCGGGAGTGATAAAGCTCGGCCAGCTTTCTCAAACGAGGGCAAATTTTCTGGTGCTGTTAGCCTGGCAGCGTGTGCGACAAGATAAGTAAAGGTGGGTGGTATGGCATTCCCCACCATTTTTGCTTTCTCCGAAAATGATTTCGCAAAAAATTGGTGGGTTACAGGAAAGCCCTGCAAGCTGGCTCTCTCTCGAATCGTCAGCCTGCGAAAAGAGTTTGTCGCGTTAGGGTTGGCGATGACGATGCTCTCGCGAGAGACGCGGGTGCAGGTAGCAGTAACAGTCCGGGATGGCTGATCCATGTTGTCGGGAAATGCCATATTGTTATAAACAGGATGAAACTCTTTCGCCTCTCTGTTCATCCGTAGCTCTTCACGGTTCAGAGCCGGTTCAAACTGCATTTCCGTAAGCTTTTCCTTCGGCAGTTCTACACCCCAAACCGGGTCTGTCACACCGTCAGCCTTGTTTAGGCCAGCGATGACATCCCCTAATGTTAGCTTTTTGAGCCGAGTTTGATAACTTTCAAGCAGATCAAATGGAATATTTCCTGCAACGCAACGCTTCCTAGCTTGTGGCGCACCGAACTCCGAGAAATCTAAGACCTTAATGGTGGGGTTTAAATGGCGGAAACGATAGAGGACGTGTGTCTCATCATTAAACGCATGCCGCAAAACCTCCGCAACTCTAGGAACGTTTTCAAACGCCCAAAAGCGTGGCCGCAGAAATTCAACGATTTCGAGAAACTTGAAGACGTCCTTAAGACCTTCAGCAATATTCCCTCGGCCACCTCTGTTGGCATATGAAAACTCTGTGCAGGGTGGGCTTCCAACGACTAAGTCGATGTCGCGAGGTAAGTCTTCGAGTGACAAAGCGCGGATGTCAGTGGGAGAAATACTACCGGCGAAGTTTTCGTTATGGGTGTCGATGGCAGGCTTCCAACGCTCATACGAGGCCACGACTTCTATCCCAGCGAGTTTTAGGCCGGTGCTCCAGCCACCAATTCCCGCATAAAGATCAATTGCTCGCACGACGCACCCTTAATCAACGTGATTCATTATTTTGCGATAATACTCATAGAGGGGAAAAGAGCAAGATCCAAAGCCCATGCCATGTTCAAGGTCGCTATCCTAGGTTGCTTTCGGCCCACAATCGCGGTTAAAGTTGGTGAAGCTGACGCCGTAGGCGACGATATACGAAACTGGTTTTGGCTGCCACCGCAGGATCAATGGGCGGGATGGGCGCGGGAAGCGCTTGAGAAGAACAGGTTGGCTCTGGCGTAGCGCTATTTGACTCAGGGAGCTTGCTGGCTGGCTTGGCGCAGCTGGACGTCGCTTTGTCGCTCTGGATATGCCGAGCGCGCCGGTGAGTCGCCCTGGCGCGTGCCAGTTACTAACCACCCAGAACCTCGCACACTCGAACGAGTGCTGACGCTTCTGTTTTGAATACAGAGCTTCTCGATTCAGGGAAAATGACGAGTTCAAGATCCTCCAGTTCCCCACCGTCGGGCGAGGCGTTAAGTTTGATCGGAAAGCCTTGAAGCCATGAGCGCGCAATGTCCTCTGCCCGCCCAGTAATGTCTACATTGATCTGTAAAAGATCGTTTACTCTCGATGCATTGACTTGAGTGGCGAGATCCTTGAACGAGCCTGTCTGGGATTTCAGAACCGCGCTTGCTCTGACATCATGGCCGGCGGTCACAGACGGCCATGGATCGAGATCGTCAGCGATATCAAAGCTCATAATCTGGCGACCATCGTCAAAACAGCTGATCCACACACGCGGGGTTCGAGCGAAATCACGTTCTTTCCGATCCTTGTCTGAAAGTTCAGCCCGCAGCCTGACATTCATTCCATCGATTTTCGTTTCCGCAGAGCCCTCGTTGAGGAAAAGATGGATTGGAGCTTCGCCAGCGCGGGCCGAAGTCCAGAGAGACGAGACAGCAGCAACGACGGTCAGCATTTGGAAGATTTTCACGTGACGATCCGAGGATTTTAGCCCGACAAAAGGGAACCTTTTTGTCCGACGGCGGGTTTCTTGTGCACCTTGAACGCGAGCCAAATGGAAACAACGGCTTACGCTGAGGACGATTCCGGTCTCGACCTATGGGATAAAGGTTCCTTTTAGTCAATGGGTTACCGGGTATGATGCTTCCGTCGAATAGAAGTATTGAAGGTTGTTGTGCGGAAAATTGGATATGCCAGGGTCTCGACAAATGAGCAGCATTTGGACCTCCAGCTCAAAGCACTGGAAGCCAGTGGCTGTCATCGCACGTTTACAGATCAAGGCATCTCAGGCTCCACGTTCGATCGGCCCGGATTGGCGGAGGCTTTAAATGCAGTTCGTGCAGGCGACATGTTCATCGTATGGAGACTCGACAGACTTGGCCGATCACTGATCGACCTCATCGGCGCGATCAACGATCTTGGAAAGCGAGAGGTCGAGTTCCGCTCGCTCAATGAGGCTATCGATACGTCCACCTCGGGCGGGCGACTGACATTTCATATTATGGCGGCTATGGCTGAATTTGAGCGCGCCATCATCAGCGAGCGCACAAAGGCAGGCATGTCCGCTGCGCGCTCCAGGGGGAGTTTCATCGGTCGACCGAAAGCACTCACCCCAAAGCAGATTATCGAAGCACGAGACGCTATGACGATCGGCAAGGTATCGCTCGACGCTCTTGCCGAGCGATACCAGGTGCATCCCCGCACTCTTGCGCGGGGAATGAAGCAAGGACTATTGCCTCCCTGCGATGTCGGTCTCTGAAGTATCGGAAATCGACCACCGATACGATGGCGCAATTACACGGATCCTGGGCTTGGCCTGCTGAATCTTGCGGCTATCGATTCTCCCGAGCATCTCGAGGAAGTCAACTTCCTTCTGACGATACTTTCCCGCCATGGCCGATACTCGCTCTCTCAGCTCAGCGCTCAGCATTGTTTCGCTCCCTACGGATATTCTCTTCGCTGCGCATATGGATGATGGGACTGTCGCAGTGGAGAACCTTACTGACCCAAAAGCCAGTAGGGCGAGTGTTTCCGTTGCTGCGCGCTTCCAGCACACAAATTACAAGCCGGGCGACATCACCGTAGCTGCGCTCTTGGCGAAACCAGACAGAAGCCTCGTGTCCGCAAAATCGTCGAAGATTCTGGTCGTAGTTTCGCGGGAAACTCTCATCATCATTGGCTAAGAGTTCGCAAACGTCAGCCAATCTGATGGCGGAACCGTCACCGGTGCCGGAGCCGTCCGCGTCATTGTGGTCGATCAGACGCTGGAACCGGTTCCGGAAAAACCGGCGCAGGTTCAACATTTCGTCCTTCATTGGGTATTCCTTTTTGCTTGCAAATCATCGTCCACGACGCCGGAAGGCGGCGTGGTATTGTCTTGAAGAAGGTGGATGATGGAGGTTCTGTTTCCCGGAGGAGAAAATAGTGTAACTATGAGCCTAAGTTTATATCTCTCTTTAAAAGATAACCTATTTGGCCCAGCGTTACATTCGAATCCCCTCCGGCGGCTGAGTGCCTTCAGGACCACGCATCTTCTTGTTTGCCCTGCACTTACGGACCCGCAATCTCGTCTTCTCGTTCGTGTTCTGCCTCCTGCTGTGCCCAATCGGAGAGAGGGCACCATAGCTGCCGTGCATATGGTCAGACACGGCACGCACAGCGCTAGAGCACAGATTTGCGAGAGGGCATTCCACACATACCGGTGACGTCACACATTTCGCAAAAGGGAGGCCGAAGCATGCTGGAGCCAGGGCAATGTCCGGCAACCGATCATTTCTGCCATTCTGCTCGTAGTCGAGCTCGAGCTCGCCCCGAAGGTAGCGGACGGTGATCTTGCGCGCGGCCTTAGGCACGAGATTGATTGCCTTACTGATGGGAAGATGACGGCGACTCAAACAGTGATGGGCCAACCTCGGCCCCCAAGCGCCGACTCTCTCATTAATGCTCGAAAGAATGTAGTCGTGGAACTCGTCCTGAACGGGAAGGGACCTATAATTCTCACGCTGATACTGCGGCATACTGAGGCGCTGAACCTCAAGATGCAATGGATCCCCAATCCACTTTTCAAGCTCAATCGGCCATGCAATGCCAGCCTTTCCACTATCAAACAGCTGTCCAGGGCGAGGTGCGCGCTTTCTAGTGCGCCTACCTGCGAAATCAAAGCTGAAATCCATGAGCAGATTATAGGGCAAGCCAAGTTCGTCGGCGCGCTGTCTTGCGTTCCAGAGCTCAGTAAGGGAGCTGTTCGGACTGCCAAAAATCCTGGTTCCGAGGCCATTGGCGGCGTCGGCGTCACTCATGTCACGGTGGGTGCGCACATACCGCTTGAATGCGGCTCGATACAAATCCGCGAAAAGCTTAGTCGCCTCGAGCGCCGACATAAAGCGATATGCATACCACTTCGTGTGCGCGCGCTCTCGTTCCCGCATGAGGACGTCCGGCATAACTAGCCTGAGGGCCGTGATATTATCGCGAACACGATCTTCGAATGAATGGTTATTTCCGGTCACAGGTTCTCCTTTGGATACTTGAGTATCCATTGTGAAAGTTGGTTTGCAGCGCTGCTATTTTTCTTATAGCGCTGTGCTGTGTGAGATGACGCAAGACGTGAGCGGGCGGTCATTGGCTGGCGTTACCTCCGGTCACCGCATCCTCGCCTTACTTACTTTATAGCCGCAACGTCATGAGATGCAGGAGATTGCTCGCGGTTGCTGCGCTTTGACTCAGGGTTGGTCATCTGGCGCGACATGATAACTTTTCCGATAAGCGCTCGCTCTGAAGCTCGGAGCTCGCCAGTGAGCTTCTGTATCAGTTCCCGCGGCAAGGGAGGTTTCGACCTCGGATCATGGTGGACGCAAAAGCCATCCCCATACGGTGCCTTGAAACCCTCTAGGACTTCGCATCCCGGCGGCAGCGGAATTTGATAAAAATGAATGGCAGCATCTCGCGGCGCAGGAGGGTCCACGCAAAAGAGAGGTGACACCAGAAGAGCGGTGCGCAAAACCACAACATCCATAGCGGATCGAACGTAGAACGCGCGGCGGCGGCGGCAGCTCTTTGGACAGATATCCGTGGGTTTTAGTGATCGGTGACGATGCGTGGGGGGGCATCTCCACACCCATCTCGACAAGCTGCCGAATATGTTTTCAGCGCTGCGTGGTGAGGCTTCCGCGTTCACGTCTCAACCGCAAGCAGCGCAGAGAACTGTTCCTTAGTCGGTGATTTTGAAGCGCTGAGGAGTGCCGGAATCCGAGGTTCTGCACAGACGACTTTTTAGAAGTCGCTCAAGTTTACATCTCCGGAAAAACCGGAATTCCGTTCAAAAGTGTCAACCAAACGTAAACTTAGCGCAACCTAAAGCGTGATTTTGACCGGCTAAAACGCCGAAAACCGAACATTTTACCGATAAAATGGCTCCTGAAGTTGACATATGACAACAACCATAAAGAGAATGTAAACTTAGTGTAACCTACCTATGGGCGATATATCTACTCGGAACCGCCTTAGCCGAGGCGACCTACGAGATTCTCGGCGCTCAAATGAGTATAGCGTTTCAACATACGCAGCTCTTTGTGACCGGAAATGCTGCTCACCTCAATAACGTTCAGACCACGTTCGAATAGGCGGCTAACGCCTTCGTGACGAAGATCGTGAAAGCGCAGTGCTGTCACACCGCCGCGTGTAAGCAGCCTTCTCCACGCTTGTTCCAGTGTTCCGGCACGCATTGGAAAGATGGTAGATTGATCCACGTCAGAATGTTGTCTCCAGGCTATCAGCGCATCGAATGCCCGTTGTGAAAGCGGCACGTCACGACCAGAACCGTTTTTGGTGAGAGCAAGCGACAGCACTCGGCGATTGTGTGAGAAATCCGTCCACTTCAATCCAAGAAGCTCTCCACGACGCATCCCGGTCTCGATTGCCACGATGAGCAAAGTGCGAAGGAAAGGTGTCTTTCCGGCATCGCAAGCGTCCAACAGGCGCTGTTCTTCATTTCCGGTAAGCCGACGGCTGCGCTCATTCCGGATCACCGGACGACGCACAAGTTTTACCACGTTCTTGGCGAGCGGCAGACCCCAATCACGCGTTGCGACCTCCAGGACGTGACTGAGAATGGCAAGCTCCCGGACGGCGGTAGATGGAGCTACGGTCTGAAGGCGCTCGTCACGGAATGACGCTATATCCTGCTGGCTCAGACCTATCATCGTCCGGTAAGCGAGATCGTGGCGGCGCAAAACGTCGATCCGCTGGATCTCTTGGACCGAGCCGCGCTTCAAAGGAGAGACTTCACGCTGGTATCGTTCGAGGAGTGCACCGAGCGTCGTGCTTTCGAGTATCTTGGTGTCCGGTGCAGCACCGAATCTGTCGACCTGTGCTTCGAGATCACGCGCCCACTTTTCAGCTTCGATCTTCGTATCGAACGATTTGCAACGGGGTTTCATGCCGCGACGACGCACCTGTGCTTGCCAGCGTCCTCTGAGTTTCCTAAGCGTTGCCATGCGACCTCCAATTGGTATTGGAGCTCATGCGTAGGATGCCCCTTAAGGGGTGCCAAGGATTATCCCGGCACTGAGGCAACACCCATTAACCGCGATCAAAAGTTGTAGACCATTAGTGATTGTGCATCTTGCGTGCGCGGCCTTGGTGTAGTTTGATGGGGTCGGGTAACAGGGTGTCATATATGCGCGGATTTCTTCGCTTCGTTGCGGTTAGCGTTATTTCATTGGCACCGCTCTCTGCCGCAGTCGCTGGTGAAAAGACCTTTGGTCCTTTCAAAATTGATGACGCAAATCCGGGCGTCATTGCCTTGAATGGCGACATTGATGTGAACTCAGGTCTGAATTTCCGCCGTGCGCTTCAGGCGACACCGAATGCCAAGCTCGTGACCCTGAACAGCCCCGGTGGCAATGTGCAGATGGGATTGCTCATTGCTGACGATATCCATCAACGCAAGCTGGCGACCTACATCTCGAAAGAGAGCAAATGCCTGTCGGCGTGTTCTTTCGTCTTTCTCGCTGGAGATGAGCGGAAGGTCGACGGTGCTTTAGGCGTTCATCAGATTTCGTCGGACGCACCCGACCTTGTTGGTGCGCAGCTAGCAATCTCCGATATCATCGAGGTTCTCAATCGCTTTGGCACGCCCGTCGACGTTATGCATGTCATGTTCAAAACACCACCGGACGATATGCATATATTCAGTTTGGAAGAAGTCGAGAAATACAAGCTCAACCGGATAGCGGGAGGTCAATCAACTACGCCCGATAGCCCCGTCGCGGTCGATGGGCGAAATATTGGTGCGAAATCAAGTGATGCTGATCTTCTGGAAGACGCGCCCACGTCGCCTTCTACGCCAGACTCCACACAACAAACAAAGCTGTCGACCCTCGAAGCGTTTACGCGGCGACCCAATCGAATTGCCATCTACACCGGCCTAGACCTCTTCGGTGATGACATCTCATCGGAACGGGTTGCCGACGCGAGCGAATGCGCGCGCCGTTGCTTGATTTTGAACGGCCAGTGCAAAGCTTTTACCTACAACGTCAACCCAAAAATCAAGAGAGGTCCAAACTGCTTTTTGAAATCGAATATTGGACGAGCCGATGGCAACAGCGTTGCATTTTCGGGTCATTTTCTCAGTGGGTCCGAAGCTGACCCCTCTGCAATTTCGCTTGGAACGATCGACCCGCAGACGGCCCTTTTTGACGACGTAGATTTACCGGGTGGCGATCTAGCCCGACGCCCAGAACGCTCGGCGAAGACTCCTTTGGATTGTCGTCTGGCGTGCATAGACGAGAAACAGTGCGTCGCCTTTACGTATATCAAGCCGAAAAAGGAATGTTGGCTGAAAAGCGCCATAGGGACACCGATGCCAGGCAAGGGAATGGTCTCAGGATTGAAAAAGCTGGAACGGTTTGCACCAGCCAAGATCATTAGCTTGGATTGAATGGAAGCGTAAATATGCATGTTGCAATCGACCGGCCAACGCTTACTCAGGTCCAGATCATCCAGTCGCTCGCTGAGGCCCTGTCTTGGTTTGAGAAAGAAATCAGTTGGGGTGTGAGTTCAGGAGAACTCAATCATCTGACCGGGAGAATTGGCGAACTCTACGCCGCGATGATCACTCAGGGACAGATGGCTCTGGACACCAATCAGCGCGGCTACGATGTTGTGTCAGCTTCGAATGAACGGATTTCAGTTAAGACGATCACCACGTCAACGCATGTCGGCTTTAACCAGAACACATTTCATCATGTCGACCGGGTGATGATACTCCGGATCAACATTGATGATGAGAAAGGTGTTTCCGTCGAAGAGCTCCTGGATGCGTCTGCAGAGGAGATGCGTCAGTTGATGCGAGAACAGGCGGGCAAGCTTGTCTATCCCATTAAGCGTGGCACTCTTGAAGAACGACCGGCTGAATCCCTCGAGATTACGGCCAGGGCCTCCTATTCCGATCTTGAGGTCGTCAAATACGAAAGCGGTGCCATTCGGATTCTTCAGCATGGAACTGTCCAACAAGGCGTCGTCAAAGAAGCCTTGCGATCCATCGCAACAGAGGTCGGGGTCGATTTGTTCAATTCCAAAGGTGGATTGAAAAACACTCAGCAGCTTGGGGCGGACGTCATTCGTTCTCTGAACGTCGCAGCAGGTTTGTCATCAGACATTCCGCGCTGACGCAGCTGAGCCTGCCAGGTCCTCTGAGTTTTCGGATTGTCGCCATCGTGATCTCCAAACGGTGTTGAAGGCCACGCGTAGGACGCCCTTAGACGGGTGCCAAGAACTATCCCGGCGCAACCATCGCCCGCGCCTCGGCAACACTGACCCAACGAGACTGCAGAACCATTGCGTGATGAATCAGCCTGTGGCAGCACGCACACAGAAGCGCAAGATCTGGGAGCTTCGTTTTCCGCTCATCAGCCTCAGCAAGCGGAATTAGGTGATGCGCTTCAAACATCGCCTCCTGCATCGACATTTCAAGATCCGGTCGCGACAAACCGCAGACCTCACACTGAATCCCGATAGGACGCCGAGCGTCGAGTAGCATCTTTCTCACCTTCGGATTTCTTTCGCGACGAATGTGAAGTGCCGTAAGGATGCGACCTTCCGGCAGTTCCTGCTCCACATCCGGTAAGGCTTCCGGGCCGGGAAGTGCGATCGCCGCTTTTATCGCAGCGGCGATTTGATGCACGTCGTTTGGTCGCTGTCCGAATTCAGCCCAGATCAGGCGGTCCATTTTGGAGACGTTGCCCAGCCCTTTGCCGGTCGCTACTTGCCGGATATTCATAAGCTTAAGGCCGACGCCGTCAGGATTTCTGAACGTGGGCTGTTTTGCTGCTTCAGCGTGATAAGGGAGAGAGCGCAGTATTCCCGAAAGTGCTTTTACCTCAGGTGCTCGAGGCGACGGCAATTTTCCGTCGAGCGTAAGATAGAGGCCGAGCGCAAGAAGCGTCTCATCCCGAGTCCAGTGTGGATTTCCGTGTCCCTGCGTGACGGCCATAGGAGTGTCCCTCTATCAAACGAGATTGAGAGCCTTCCATAATCCCCTATGAAGCATAATTTTTTCTCTTTCATCGAAACTAGAATGCCGATTTCTGTATTTAAATGAGTAGAAAGTGGTTCCACCAGGCTTGTTCTGTATCGCGCCAAGTGCGCTGCATTCGAAGAGGTGATCGCATATCTCGTGTATTCGCTCCTCAGTTAATGTCTTTTTCATGGATTTTCCTGCAGTAATGAGCTCAGAAAATGAAAAGTCTCGCTTTTTTACACGGCCAAACGCAGTGAACATTTGGTTTATCTCACTTGGATCCGCGTAACCACTGAGTTCATCTGTGATTTCGGGTAAGAAATACTTTATGGAATACTCTCTTAGTCCGGAGGTGAATGCGTCAACGCTGACTATGTTGCCAGTGCAAAACCCCTGAATGTGCGCCAGCAATTGCAGAAAATCTCTCGGTGTGTGACGCGTCATATCTAGGAGCTGCTTTGCAACTCTGTCTCCCTTTAGTTGATCAGGTATCAGAGTGCCAAAAAGCTTCGTTCCTGACCCGAGACTTCGAGAGGCTCGGATTTCTGCTGCATGAAGAAGCAAAGAATTTTCCGGATTTTGCGGGTCATGATACCAATCGAACTCGACAGATGAATCGTGCCGGACCTTGTTTTTGTTGGCACCTGGGATGCGTTCGAACAAATCTGTTCTGCAAAGCAGAATTATTTTCGCAGGCACGCCATGTTTCACAAAGTCTGAGTTGAGTCTTGATACCTCGAATATGAGCGCACCCAGAGATTTGTATTGTATCTCTCTGGAGGTAAGGATGTCGTCCAAACCGTCGATAATCAGGTAATGCCTGCTCGAGCTACGGAAACCCCGTATTATGGTCTTCAAGCTCTCGACGAAATCTGGAATTTCTGACGCCGGACGAATATCCGAGCCAGCCCATTCAAACGACGCCAATTCGCCAGGTAAGGCGAGCTTAAAAGTGTTCTTGCTCGTCGTCCTAACTATAGATGCTGGATCAGACGCCGGAGATAAACCCATTTGCCTGAATGCCTTCGCGGCGTCCATTAGTGACGGCATGTTGTAATGTGATCCGCCTTCATCGCCTGCCATGGACTCGAGCAAGTAAATTAAAAGGATCCAGGACCACGCCGTGGGGTATTTCGCTTCCGGCTCTGCATCACCTCGTATTAGCTTAGAGAAGGGTGTAAACGGAAAGTCTGCCAACGAAACGAGTCTTGCAAATCGGTCATGCCGGTCAGCAAGCGTGAGATGAAGCCGCTCACCAAGCGAAGATTTTCCCGCCCCCTTATATCCAAGGAACAGAAATTTTTTTCCGTCGGTGGCCTCTTCTGCTGAGGCCTTGAAGTCAACGTATCCTTCGGTGATAAGTCCCGGATCATTCGCACGTTCGTGCTCAGCACTTATGAAGCCAAACGCAATTTTTCTGAAGTCGTTAATCATCATCAGCCTCCCCAAGCCGCTTAGAATCGCAGACTACATCACAATTCCGTAGGACAAAACCAGAAGTTCGACGTCGAAGAAATGCAACGTGGAAGAGCCCCGCTTGAGTCCAAATGTAATCGCTTGTGCCTCAAGCGTGGCCGTTGCAGAACGCGCGAAGGCAGATAAAACGGTGGTCAGTTCAACGGAGATTTGAATGGCCTTGCCACCCAAGGTTCACGATGGCGGAGAGGGTGGGATTTGAACCCACGATACCCTTGCAGGTATGCCGCATTTCGAGTGCGGTGCATTCGACCACTCTGCCACCTCTCCGCGGGCACGAGGTTTTTAAGCGTCGTGCGGGCGTTCTCATAACCAGCAATCTGCGTGCTTGCAAGGGCTAAATGTTTGTTGTGGTGGTGCTTGAGCAAGTTTTTGATGTTTTTGTGAAAAGGGGAGATTTGGGTTGGCAAGGGGTAGGTGTTTTGCCTTGCTGGAAATCAATTCGGAACAAAATTTCACGTCTTGGTGTTTCCCTGCCTATGAATGAGAGGGCAGGATGGGCGCGACGTCGGAGCGGGAAGACAGAGATAAGAAGCGGCTTTGGTCGGTTGAATGTGGGGCATCGCCTGTGGTGACGACGGCTATTCATGACGGGCATGGGACGCGGGATGACGTTTTGCCTTTGATGGCGCTTTCGGATGATGAGCGGCTTCGTGAGGAAGATCCTTTTACGGCGCAGATGATTTCGGGAATGACCAATCAGATTGTTGTCCACCGCTCCCGTTTCGAGATCGATTTGAACAGGGCGAAAGACCAGGCGATTTATCTGCAGCCGGAGCAGGCCTGGGGTTTGAAGGTTTGGCGGGAGCAGCCACACGACGATGTTTTAAGCCGCTCTTTGAATTTCCATGATGATTATTATGCGATGCTGCATGAGATATTGCAGAGCGTAGAGCGCCGCTATGGCGCATTCATTGTGTTGGATGTGCACAGCTATAACCATAGACGAGACGGTGCAGAGGCAGA
This sequence comes from Agrobacterium vacciniicorymbosi, assembly GCF_040427045.1. Classification (NCBI taxonomy): domain Bacteria; kingdom Pseudomonadati; phylum Pseudomonadota; class Alphaproteobacteria; order Hyphomicrobiales; family Rhizobiaceae; genus Agrobacterium; species Agrobacterium vacciniicorymbosi. The sequence continues at coordinate 271,061 of NZ_JBETMF010000007.1, read as the reverse complement.
ATCTACGCCTCAGGTGAAAGCTCCGGATATCAATATCGGTACGATTTCAATGGATCGGGATCGTTGGGCTGATGTTGTGGATACGATTATTGAGCATTTCAGCGGTGCTCTGATCGGCGGTCGCCATTTGGACGTCCGTGAGAATATCGCATTTCAGGGCAAGGGTGAGCAAACGCGATTTATCCATGAGCGATTTCCAGACAATGGGTGCGCGATTGCCATTGAGTTCAAGAAAATCTTCATGGACGAATGGACCGGTGAGCCTGATATGAAAATCATCCAGGATATCAGGGATGCCGTGACATCGCTGGAGCCGGTTCTGGAGGAATTGCTGAGGACGCGGACATGAGTGCGTCTGAGGCGAAGAAGCAGGTTGCTGTCACTGACGTATTCGATGATGTTCTTGAGGCCCTTGTTGCCGGAAAGGCTGTTCGTCAGGACATCGGCGTCGATGGACGTCTGCATATCGACAGGCCACTGCCATTTATCTGCCTGCATCTCACCAATGGGTCCAAAAATCTGGCGGCGCGGGATATTGCGTCGGCGCATGCTTCCTATCTGATCGCCTCCAATATTGCTGAAGCCATGCCGCTTCTTCAGGCGGCGGGGGCAGAAATGCAGAAGCGTTTCGGCACCTTCATCGTTCTGGATATGGGCGAGCTTGAGCACGATATTCTGCTGGCCGATGACTCGCCGTTTCTGCCGCATTATGAAGTGGCGGTTTCCGCGACGGCAGAGGCGGAAACGCAGAATGCGAAGCGGGTTTTCATAAAGGCGGTATGTGATGCGGAGATACGCTTCCGCACGCCGCGCATAACGCGTCCCGATGAAGAAAACGATCCAGTCGTGAAGCTGAAAGCAGCGGGGCTCGAGTTTCCCTGCATTAGCGTTCGCTTTGCGCCGATTTATCGACAACCGGAATCCGGTGCGGACTATCCAGGTCTGCGCGAGACGATGATCGCGGATTTGTTTGACGCGGGCCTGCGCGCCTTTGCAGCTTTTTCAACCGGCTCGGATGCCCTCAAGGTTGCGTCGCATCGCGCGCTTGGCCGCAAGGCGTTCGTGGATGCTGTGCGTCGCGCGGACCGGTCTATAGACGATATTGCCGCTTCATTCGATTTTCTGCTGTCGGTGACGCCAATCAATGCGCGCGCCGCGTTTGCTGATTTCAAGGAGAGCAATTTCCAGTATGCGCCGCATTTTCTTTATCGACCGCTCGGCGTCGATGTGGAGGAGCAGAAGCGAAAGCTTTACTCGGTTGCCTTCGATCACCTTGAAGACCCGGTGCTGTATCATCTGTATCGTGAGAAGCAGCAGGAGATCGATTTGCAGCTGACGATGCTGGCCAACCTGCACCGTCGTCAGTATTCGGATTTCAGCCGCGCGCTCTACGGTTCGGTAGAGCCCGCGTTACTCACCCTTGCCGAAGATGTTTTGGCGCGATGTCCCCGCCCGGATAATGCCGGGGACATCGCTATGGTCGATTGCTACGAGGTCACGAACAAAGCGCGGGAGATGGTGGAAGCTTACCGGGATGAAAATCCTGAATTCAAGGCGCGCGTTGAAATCCGTGATGACCTGCCGCCGGGCTTGATGGTGACCGGTGAAAAGCTGCTGGTCTCACGCCATACAGTGATGGAACGCCGGCGCGTGGAAGCACTGCTTCACCATGAGATCGGCGTCCATCTGCTGACATATTTCAACGGCTCCGCGCAGGGGCTCCGCCTGTTTCGCACCGGCCTTTCCGGTTATGAAGGCGTGCAGGAAGGGCTGGCGGTGCTGGCGGAACATCTGGCTGGCGGCATGACGCGTGAGCGGTTGCGGCTGATTGCCGGGCGCGTTGTTGGCTGTGCGGCTATGCTGGATGGTGCAAGTTTCGTGGAAACCTTCCGCATTATGACCGAGCAGCACGGTTTCGATGAGGCCGGTGCGTTCAACATGGTCTTGAGGATTTATCGCGGTGGCGGACTTTCCAAGGACGCAATCTATCTGCGCGGTCTTAACGAAATTCTCGAGCATTTGAGAAAAGGCGGCGCTCTCGATCCATTCTGGATGGGCAAGATTTCAGCCGCGCATTTCCCGGTCATGCAAGAGCTTGCGCTACGCGGGCTTTTGCGTCCGCCGGGCATACGACCAGCCTTTCTTGCGCCTGCAAAGGCCAATGAACGGCTGGAAAAAATACGATCAGGTTTATCGATAGCAGAAATGGCAACCTTATAAGGGAGGGACATATGCGTCTTGCATTTTTCGTCAATTCGATCGAGGGCGAACAACCGACCTTTGCCACGGGGCTGCTGGCAATGGCCGCACTCAACCGCGGCCATGAGGTCATCTATCTCACACCAGGTGATTTTACACTGAGGCCGGATGACTCGCTTGTGGTGCACGGCCTCGTGCTGCCGCGGCAGAAATATAAGAAGATCGAAAATTTCCATGCCGTCTTGCAGGAAAAGAAGCTGGAGCGGGAAACGATCAATATCGAGGATATCGATGCGTTGATGCTGCGCAACGACCCGTCGCTGGATCAGACCGCCCGGCCATGGGCTGTCCATTCCGGCATTCTGTTTGGTCGCCTGGCGGAACAGCGCGGCGTGGTGGTGCTGAACGACCCGGAGGGCTTGGCGCTGGCGCAGAACAAGCTTTATTTCCAGAGCTTCCCGGAGATCGTCCGGCCAACGACGCTGATTTCGCGCAATGTTGAGGAAATCCGGGCTTTTGCGGATTCGCACCCGAAGGGCGTCATCGTGAAGCCTTTGCAGGGATCAGGCGGCAAGAATGTCTTCAAGATCGGCTCCAGCAAGGAAACCAATCTTAATCAGATTTTCGAGGCGGTCAGCATCGAGGGCTACCTCATTGCGCAGGCTTATCTGCCCGCTGCGAAAGATGGCGATATCCGCTTTTTCATGATGAATGGCGAGCCGCTGATGCGTGATGGCCAATATGCGGCGCTGCGCCGGGTGCCGGCCAAGGGTGATCTACGCTCCAACATTCACGCCAGTGGCACGGCAGAAGCGGTGGAGGTGACCGATGAGGTGATTGCCCTTGCTGAAATGATGCGCCCGAAACTGGTGGAAGACGGCATGTTCCTCGTGGGACTCGACATCGTTGGCGACAAGATTTTGGAGGTCAACGTGTTTTCGCCGGGTGGGCTCGCGCATATCCGCGATCTGACCAAGGTTGACTTTACCGATACCGTTATCGAAGCCATTGAGAAGAAAGTGAACATGCAGGCGGCATCGGCTGGCATGTTGAACAACCGTTTGTTGGCGACCCTGTAAAGGGCCGCCAATTTTACGATTATCAAGCGTTTCGAAGCCGCCCCTGCATCAAGTCTATGACTGCGCGGGCGGCTTCCAGAACATTGGTGCCGGGGCCAAAGACGGCGGCGACGCCGTTGTCCAGCAGGAATTGATAGTCCTGACGTGGCACCACGCCTCCGACAATGACGATGACGTTCTCCGCGCCCTTCGCCTTCAGCGCCTGCACGAGCTGCGGTGCTAGCGTCTTGTGGCCTGCCGCCAATGAAGACATGCCAACGACATGCACTTTGTTCTCGATGGCCAGATCTGCCGCTTCTTCAGGCGTCTGGAACAGCGGACCTGCCACCACATCGAAGCCTATGTCGCCGAAGGCGGAAGCGATGATCTTTGCGCCGCGGTCGTGTCCGTCCTGACCCAGCTTGGCCACCAGCATTTTCGGCTTGGTTCCCACCACGGCGGATAGTTCGCCAAGGCGCGTGCAGAGCGTTGCATATTCGGGATCGTCTTCATAGGCAGCGCCATAGACATCATGCACCACCTCTGGCACGGCGGCATGGTCGCCGAAGACTGTGCGCATGGCGTCTGATATTTCGCCGACGGTGGCGCGGGCGCGGGCCGCTTCCACTGCCATTTCCAACAGATTGCCCTCACGGGATTTAGCAACATCAGTCAAGGCTGCAAGCGCTGCTTCCACCCGTTTCGGGTCACGCTGACGGCGTACCTGTTCAAGCCGCTTGATCTGACCGGCACGCACAGCGCTGTTATCAATATCGAGAATGTCGATCGGGTCTTCATTCTCCAGACGGAATTTGTTGACGCCGACGATAACCTCTTCGCCACGGTCCACCGCAGCCTGACGCCGTGTGGCGGCCTCCTCGATCAGCCGTTTCGGCAGGCCATCATCCACGGCCTTGGTCATGCCACCCAGCGCCTCGACCTCTTCGATCAAGGCCCAGGCTTTTTCGGCCAGTTCATTGGTCAGGCTTTCCACGTAATAGGAACCTGCCAGCGGATCGACCACTTTTGTCACACCGGTTTCGTGCTGAAGAATAAGCTGGGTGTTGCGGGCAATGCGGGCGGAGAAGTCGGTCGGCAGAGCCATAGCCTCATCCAGCGCATTGGTATGCAGGGATTGCGTGCCGCCAAGAGCGGCAGATAGGGCTTCATAGGCCGTGCGGATGACGTTGTTGTATGGGTCCTGTTCCTGCAAAGACACGCCGGAGGTTTGGCAATGGGTGCGCAGCATTAGCGAGGATGCTTTTTGCGGCTCGAATTCTTCCATGATCTTCGACCACAGCAGGCGTGCCGCCCGTAGCTTTGCCGCTTCCATGAAGAAATTCATGCCGATAGCAAAGAAGAAGGAGAGGCGGCCTGCGAAATCATCGACATTGAGCCCCTTCTTGATGGCGGCCCGCACATATTCGCGGCCATCGGCAAGGGTGAACGCCAGTTCCTGCACCAGCGTCGCGCCCGCTTCCTGCATGTGATAGCCGGAAATGGAAATCGAGTTGAAGCGCGGCATTTCCCTGGCGGTATATTCGATGATGTCAGCGATGATCCGCATGGAAGGTTCGGGCGGATAGATATAGGTGTTGCGCACCATGAATTCTTTGAGAATATCGTTCTGAATGGTGCCGGAAAGCTCGGCCTTGTAACAACCCTGCTCCTCACCAGCAACGATAAAGCTTGCAAGAATGGGGATAACCGCCCCGTTCATTGTCATCGAAACGGACATGTCTTTAAGCGGAATACCGTCGAAGAGAACCTTCATGTCCTCGACACTATCGATGGCGACCCCCGCCTTGCCGACATCACCGACGACCCGCTCGTGGTCACTGTCGTAACCGCGATGGGTAGCTAGGTCGAAGGCGACGGACAGGCCCTTCTGGCCAGCGGCAAGATTGCGCTTGTAAAAGGCGTTGGACTCTTCTGCCGTAGAAAACCCGGCATATTGGCGGATTGTCCAGGGGCGGCCAGCATACATGGTGGCACGAGGGCCGCGCACGAAAGGTGCAAAGCCCGGTAGGCTATCAAGATGCTTGATGTCTTTCGTGTCCTCGGCGGTGTAGAGCGGCTTGATGTCGATGCCTTCAGGCGTGTGCCAGACAAGGCTTTCCGGTGATCGTTTGAGTTCCTTTTCGGCAAGCCCCTGCCAGTCTTTCACCGTCTTTTCATCCGACATCCACATCTCCTTTTCACAAGCGATCACAGTCTTTGCAGACGGTAACGCTTTACCTCCCGATTTGGACGCATGTTTTTTGCGACCGCAGCAGCAAGATATGAAGCCCATACCTGTTACACAACTATGACCGCCCCAACTTTCCAAATTGAGGGTGGCGGAAATCGGAAGAGCAAGCATCATTCGCGCAGTTTATTTTCTGTGCATGTGACGTTCCATCATGCCGTTAATTGCGGCAAGGCGGAGTTTGAGAAGGCGTTTTGCCAAGTGTGATCATGTTCGAGAGCTCCAGACACCCTGGAAATCGGAGAATCTTGGAGGGTAACTCAACTTGGCACGCCCTTTGCTTCACTACACATGTCAGAGTTGGCCGCTAGGGTTCCGGCGCTTCATTGCGTGACTGGTCCGAGAGCAGCCACTGGGTAGGGAGAAATCCTGCCCGGATGCACGGCGGGACAAAAGCCCGGGAGACCTCGTTAGCCAAGGGATTGGCGGCGTTGGTTCGTGCCGATCCCTTTTTGAAAAAAGCAAAAGGGGAATACCAATGACGATACTCAAAAAGATCATCTCCATCACCGCACTCACAGCCTCACTCGCGTTTTCCGGTGCCATGACCGCACAGGCCGCGCCGAAGAAGGATTTCAAAGTCGCCTGGTCTATCTATGTTGGCTGGATGCCTTGGGGTTACGCAAACGACCACGGCATCGTGAAAAAGTGGGCTGATAAATACGGTATCAGCATCGAGGTGACCCAGTTCAATGACTATGTGGAGTCGATGAACCAATATACGGCGGGCGCTTACGATGCCGTCACGCTGACCAATATGGATGGTCTGTCCATTCCCGCCGCTGGCGGTGTCGATACCACAGCGGTCATTGTCGGTGACTTTTCCAATGGCAATGATGCCGTGATCCTGAAAGACAAGACGAACCTTGCCGATATCAAGGGCCAGAACGTCAATCTGGTCGAGTTCTCCGTCTCGCATTATCTCCTTGCCCGAGCCTTGGAAAGCATTGGCTCCACCGAGCGTGATGTGAAGGTCGTCAACACGTCCGATGCCGATATGGTGGCGGCTTACCAGACGCCTGACGTTACTGCCGTCGTTACCTGGAACCCGCTGGTTTCCACCATCCTTGAAACGCCATCTGCCAAGAAGGTCTTCGACAGCGCGAAAATCCCCGGCGAAATCATCGATCTCATGGTCGCCAATACCGATGTGCTGAAGGACAATCCGGATTTCGGCAAAGCGCTTGCCGGCATCTGGTATGACACGATGAAGGTCATGACCGCCGATAGCGCCGAAGGTAAATCTGCGCGCGAAACCATGGGCAAGGCTTCCGGCACCGATCTCGCCGGTTTCGAAGCGCAAATGGCGGCAACCAAGCTTTTCGACAAACCTGCGGATGCGGTCGCTTTTGCCGCGTCTCCAAACCTTCCGAAAACCATGGACCTTGTTCGCAACTTCCTGTTTGAAAAAGGCCTTCTGGGCAACGGAGCGCCTTCCGCCGATGTCATCGGCATCGCCTTCCCCGATGGTGCGGTTCATGGCGACAAGACCAACATCAAGTTCCGCTTTACGACGGAATACATGGACGCTGCCGCGAAGGGTGCTTTGTAAGGCACCGCTTAACGCCATTGCCGCCGGGCGCATTGCGCCCGGCCTCCAGATGAAGCGTCAATCGGGAGCTTTTCATGCGCTGGATCAACACGCGACCCTCAGGCGGCGCACGCCTTGCCCTTGCGGCCTTGCCATTCGCTGCGGTTTTGGTCGCCTATACCATCGGCTCGGCGGCACGGCTTTATGCCAATGCCAATGACAAGCTGTTGCCGGGACTGACCGGATTTGCCGATGCGATCAACCGCATGGCATTCATACCGGACCCCCGCACGGGTGATATCGTGTTGTGGACCGACACGATTGCCAGTCTCATCCGCCTGTTTTCAGGGCTCGGCATTGCGACAGCGCTTGCGCTGACCATCGGCATGCTGATCGGCATGCTGCCCTATGCGCGGTCTCTGCTCGCGCCGTTCGTGGGCGCCATCTCCATGGTGCCGCCTCTGGCGCTGTTGCCCATTCTTTTCATCGCGCTGGGGCTGGGCGAAGTGTCGAAAATTGCACTTATCGTCATCGGCGTCATGCCGGTGATGATCCGCGATCTGGCGCTCAAGGCCATCGAACTGCCGCGCGAACAAATCATCAAAGCGGAGACGCTCGGCGGAAATTCCTGGCAGATCGCGCTTCGCGTGGTGTTGCCACAGATATTGCCCCGACTCATCACCTGTCTGCGTTTGCAGATTGGCCCGGCATGGCTGTTTCTAATTGCTGCCGAGGCGATCTCTGCGGATGCCGGTCTTGGCTACCGCATTTTCCTCGTTCGCCGCTATCTGGCTATGGACGTGATCTTTCCCTACGTCGTCTGGATCACTCTCATCGCCGTCCTAACCGACTGGTTGCTGGAGCGCCTGCGGCTTGCTGTCTTTCCCTGGTCAGCCGTGGAGATGAAGGCATGAGCGCGATCAAAATCGACAATGTCTGGAAGGAATATGGCGACCAGATCGTTCTGGAAGATATTTCGCTGGATATTGAATCCCGTGCCTTCGTCGCTCTCGTCGGGCCGTCCGGTTGCGGCAAGACTACGTTTCTGCGGATGCTCCTTGGGCAGGAAAGCCCGACGCGAGGAACAATCCTCCTGGATGGTCAGCCGCTTTCGCGGGAGCCGGGGGCTGATAGAGGTGTGGTGTTCCAGCGATATTCGGTTTTTCCGCATCTGACGGTGCTTGGCAATGTGCTGATCGGCAAAGAGTTGGCCGCATCGCCATTGACCGGCAAGCTGTTCGGCAAGGCGCGCAGCACCGCCATCGACGAGGCCCGTGCCATGATTGCCGATGTCGGGCTTGCGGGAACGGAAGGGAAATATCCGGCACAGCTTTCGGGTGGAATGCAGCAGCGTCTGGCTTTGGCGCAGGCGCTGCTGATGCGACCGAAAGTTCTTTTGCTGGACGAGCCATTTGGCGCTCTCGACCCCGGCATCCGCGCGGAAATTCACCAGTTGATGAAGCGCCTGTGGAATGAAACGCCGATGACGGTGATGATGGTGACGCATGACATGCGTGAAGCCTTCACGCTCGCCACCCGCGTCGTTGCCTTCGAGCGTCCGCGTGATCGGCCCGAAGAGAAAATCCGCTACGGCGCAAGCATCACCCGAGACCTTCCGATCTGGCCGCCGCGGCGCGCTGGCAACGTGGCCTGAAAGCTTTTGAACGCCCGCCGGGACGACCCGGCATAAAGGGCAGACACCACCGGGACGACCCGAACTCAACCACCATGGAGCAGACCAATGCACCAAAGACGTTCGCCCGAAGAAATCGCCGCCAATCGCGCACGCTACGAGGAACACCAGAAAAAGGGGCTGGATTTCGCCCCGAAATCCCTTCCGGGTTTCAGCGCACTTCCCGAACCGCCCATCGAGAACGCCGAAATCCTCCACCGCGAAATCATTCCGGCCGGCTGGTACTGGTCAACGAAAATACGCCGGGAGGAGACCGTTCGTATCAGCCTCAGCCACGGTTTCTCATCCTTGGCGATGATTGCCTGGGCCAGTGCCGACACCTCCGAGCGGATGAACCTGCCCGATACGGTAAAGATGCAATGGACGACGGGTCTTTCCAAAGGCCGGGTCATTTTTTCCGATATGGGTCGCGTCATGTTTTCCGTAACCGAGGATTCGTCGGGTGCACATGACTGCCTCGTCGGCGGCTCCAATGCCCAAACGAATGCCAAATATCAGGGCAATCTGCTGCGCGACACGCGGGATAACTTTGTCAAACTCGCCATGAAGATCGGCCTCGACCGACGCGATATTCCGGCGGCGCTGACACTCTTCGCCCCGGTGCGTGTCGATGCCGAAGGCCGGTTTTTCTGGAATCCGGGACTGCTCAACGGTGCTGATTATGTAGAATTGCGTGCCGAGATGGACATGATCATCGGCTTCTCCAATTGCCCGCATCCGCTGGACCCCAACCCGGTCTATGCGCCGAACCCAGTCACGATCACACGCATCGCTGCGCAAGCCGTGCTGCATGACGACCTGTGTCGCACCGCGACTGCCGAAGCCATCCGCGGATTTGAAAACAACGTTGCAGCGGCACTTTGAGCGAGGGAGAAAAATCATGACGCATTTCATTCAGACCGCCCCCTCCCGCACGCTCGAAAACACCGTGCAGGACCATTACATCGCGGCTGAAAAGCCGTTTTCCACCATCATCCGCAAAGGCCAGACGGTTCGCATCGAAGACAGCTATGGCCAGCAGGCTATCGATACGCTGTTTTACAATGCCGACGATTATTCGGAGCGGTACTCCAGTCAGGACACCGTGCGCGCTCAGAGCGCGGCCTACATCTCAACGGGCACTAAGGTCATGTCGAACGAGGGCCGGACAATGTTGTGTGTGACCGCCGATAGTTGCGGGCGGCATGATACGTCCGCTGGTGCCTGTTCATGCGAAAGCAACACCGTGCGTTTCGGCCACGGTACCCAATATCTCCATGCCTGCCGCGATAATTTCGTGGCGGAAGTCGCGAAATACGGCATGGGCAAGCGAGATGTGGTCCCCAACATCAACTTCTTTATGAATGTGCCAATCTCTCCCAATGGCGGCATGACAATCGTTGATGGCATTTCCGCACCGGGAGACTATGTCGAGCTCAAGGCGGAGATGGATGTGCTGCTCGTCATCTCCAACTGCCCGCAGATCAACAATCCCTGCAACGGTTTCGATCCGACGCCTATCCGCGTGCTGGTGTGGAACGAGGAGGGCTGATGGTGATGTTCGACAAGGTTCTCATCGCCAACAGAGGCGAAATCGCCGTGCGCGTCATCAGCACGCTGCGTCGCATGGGCATAGCGTCCGTCGCCGTCTACTCGGATGCAGATCGTTTCGCCATGGCGACATTGATGGCAGATGAAAGCGTGCGTCTGGGGCCGGCAGCTGCTGCGGAAAGCTATCTGAATGTTGATGCCGTCATTGCCGCCTGCAAGGCTACCGGTGCACAGGCTGTTCATCCCGGCTATGGCTTTCTGTCAGAAAACATCGGTTTTGCCGAACGGTTAGCCGCCGAGGGAATAACCTTCATCGGTCCCAAGCCAGAAAATATTGCCGATTTTGGGCTGAAACACACGGCCCGCGAGCTTGCCAGAAAAAGCGGCGTTCCGCTTCTACCGGGTTCTGATCTGCTGAGTTCTGTGGACGAGGCGCTGCGTGTTGCCGATCAGGTCGGATACCCGGTCATGCTGAAGTCCACGGCTGGTGGCGGCGGCATCGGCATGCAGCTTTGCGATGATCCGGCGGCACTTCAGGCGGCATTTGAAAGCGTGCAGCGGACGGCGAAGGCCAGCTTCGGCGATGCGCGGGTCTATCTCGAACGCTTTGTTTCAAAAGCCCGGCATGTCGAAGTCCAAATCTTTGGTGACGGAGAGGGCAGGGTCATCGCACTTGGCGAGCGCGACTGCTCGCTTCAGCGCCGAAACCAGAAAGTCATCGAGGAAACTCCGGCACCGGGTCTGTCGGCCGCTATGCGACAGAAGCTTCATGCGGCTGCGATAGCCTTGGGCAAACAGGTGAGGTACCAGTCCGCAGGCACGGTGGAGTTCATATTCGATCCTGCGCGAGAGGCGTTCTATTTTCTCGAAGTCAACACCCGCCTGCAGGTCGAACATCCTGTAACAGAAGCGGTTTTCGGCATCGACCTCGTGGAATGGATGATCCGGCAGGCCGCAGGTGAGGATGTGTTGACCGGCAAGGACGATCTGGTGCCAACAGGCGCGGCAATCGAGGCACGCGTCTATGCGGAAATGCCGCATGCGGATTTTCGCCCCAGTGCCGGTCTGTTGACCGAGGTGGTCTTTCCCAAGGACATACGCATTGATGGCTGGATAGAAACTGGTGCCGAGATCACGCCGTTTTATGATCCGATGCTGGCCAAGATCATCGTATCCGGTGAGAACCGTCAGGACGCCATCGAGCAGTTGGAAAAGGCGCTTGCGGGCACGTCGATTTCGGGCATCGAAACCAATCTCGATTACCTCAAAGCCATCGCCGCCTCCGATCTTTTCAAAAGCGGAGATCTGGCGACGACCGCCCTGAAGGATTTCGCTTTCGTGCCTGATGTGGTCGAGGTCGTCGCTCCCGGCGCGCAATCCAGCCTTCAGGAACTGCCGGGTCGGCTCGGCCTTTGGCATGTCGGCGTTCCTCCAAGTGGGCCGATGGATGAACGTTCGTTCCGTCACGCCAACCGGCTTGTCGGCAACCACGATCACACGGCAGCACTTGAACTGACGGTGTCTGGACCTGTTCTGAAATTCTTCTCCGACGTGACGGTGGCATTGGCTGGCGCGGAGATGCCGATGACGCTGGATGGCGAGCCTTGCGCAAGCAACACAGCCATCGTCGTCAAGGCCGGTCAAATGCTCGCCATCGGCCAGATCAATGGCGCGGGCCAGAGGGCCTATCTTGCCGTTGCAGGTGGGTTCGATGCGCCCTTGGTGCTGGGCTCACGCGCCACCTTTGGGCTTGGCCAGTTTGGTGGCAATGCTACTGGAACCTTGCGTGCGGGCCATGTCCTGCGTCTTGCGAGAGCGACACAGACCGACGTGAAACCGGCAACAGAGCCCGCCACATTGACCCGCGAATGGTCTGTTGGCGTTCTCTATGGTCCCCACGGCGCGCCGGATTTCTTTGAGGACGAGGATATCGAAAACCTCTTTTCTACGCCTTATGAGGTTCATTTCAACTCCGCCCGCACAGGCGTTCGATTGATTGGTCCGGCGCCGAAATGGGCACGGGAAGATGGGGGCGAGGCGGGACTGCACCCTTCCAACCTTCACGACAATGCCTATGCCATAGGCTCTATCGATTTCACCGGCGATATGCCGATCATCCTCGGGCCGGACGGTCCATCGCTGGGCGGCTTTGTTTGCCCGGCCGTCATTGCAGTCGATGAGCAGTGGAAAATGGGGCAGTTCAAACCCGGCGACAAAATCCGGTTCCATGCGGTTGCCCGTGCGCAAGACCCGATTGCTGGACCGGTGGTGAAGCGCCTTGGTGAGAATGCCGGTTCACCCGTTCTTGGCGGACGTGACAATGCTCAGGTTCCAGTCACCTATCGGCGTCAGGGCGACGACAATCTGCTGGTCGAATATGGCTCGATGCGGCTCGATGTCGGGTTGCGGCTACGCGCGCATCTGCTGATGCAGGCCGTCAAGCAGGCGAATGTGCCCGGTGTCATCGATCTCACCCCCGGCATTCGCTCGCTGCAAATCCATTATGATGGGTCGAGCCTTGCCCGAACGCGCTTGCTGGGTCTGCTATCGGAGATCGAGGACGACATGCCCTCGGTGCAATCGGTCAAGGTGCCGAGCCGGACGGTCTGGTTGCCTTTGTCGTGGAACGATCCCGACGCAGAACTTGCCATGCGCAAATATCAGGAACTCGTGCGTCCCAACGCGCCCTGGTGCCCATCGAACATAGAATTCATTCGCCGCATCAATGGGCTGGCGGATGAGCAGGCAGTGAAAGACACGATCTTCAATGCGTCCTATCTGGTGATGGGCCTTGGCGATGTTTATCTCGGTGCGCCGGTCGCCACGCCGCTTGACCCACGCCAACGTCTGGTAACCACGAAATATAATCCGGCCCGCACATGGACGCCGGAAAATGCGGTGGGTATCGGCGGAGCTTACATGTGCATCTACGGCATGGAAGGGCCGGGCGGCTATCAGCTTTTTGGTCGTACGATCCAGATGTGGAACAGTTGGCGGCAGACGCCTGTTTTCGGCAAGGACAAGCCCTGGCTGCTGGATTTCTTCGATCAGGTCCGCTTCTTCCCGGTGTCGCATGCCGAACTGACCGAGGCCCGCGCCGCTTTTCCGCACGGCGGATATCCTGTCCGCATCGAGGAAGGCGAATTCTCATATGCAGATTATGAGGCCGAACTGGCTCGCAACGCGGCGGGCATCGGCGCCTTCAAGGCCGGGCAACAGGCTGCATTCGAGGCGGAGCGTCAGTGCTGGAAAGAGCAGGGTCTCGACAGTTTCGTCGTCGATGAAGGCTTGAGCGAGGGACTTGGCGGGGACATTCCCGAAGGTTGCTTCGGCATTGAAAGCGCGGTTCCCGGCAATGTCTGGAAAGTGCTTGTCGAGCAAGGCCAGAAAGTCGCGGCAGGCGATACGCTTGCCATCATCGAATCCATGAAAATGGAAATCAACGTCACCGCCCATGCGCCGGGTCGCGTCCGCGATCTGCGCGCGGGACCGGGCCGCAACGTCAAGGCGGGCGATGTGCTCGTTGTTCTGGAGAATGCCTGATGCTTCCCGTATTTCTCGATCTCACGTCACTGAAACAGGCTTATGCCAATGGTCTTTCGCCGCTGGATCTGGTGGAGGAGGTGCTTGCTCGCATCGCCGCCAGTGACGATCCGGCGATCTTCATCACCAAGACCCCGGCAGATGATCTGCGCGCCGCCGCTCGCGATCTCATCGCCCGGGCGCCGGTTCCGAACAGTCTGCCGCTGTGGGGCCTGCCCTTTGCGGTGAAGGACAATATAGATGTTGCCGGACTGCCGACGACGGCGGCATGCCCGGCATTTTCTTACGATCCGGAAAAGGACGCGACCGTTGTCGCCCGGTTGAAGGCGGCGGGCGCTCTCGTCATCGGTAAGACGAACCTCGACCAGTTCGCAACGGGCCTGAATGGCACACGCTCACCCCATGGCGCACCGCGCTCTGTCTTCGATCTGGCCTATGTCTCCGGCGGCTCGTCATCGGGCTCGGCAGTCGCGGTTGCTTCCGGCCTTGCCAGCTTTGCGCTTGGCACGGATACTGCGGGCTCGGGTCGCGTCCCGGCTGCATTCAACAATCTCGTCGGCATTAAGCCAACACCCGGCCTGGTGCCGAATGTCGGTGTCGTTCCCGCCTGCCGCTCTGTCGATGTGGTGACGGTGTTTGCCGGAACGGTGGGGGATGGCGTCGCGATCCGCAAGATCATGGATGGCCATGACGCTGCAGATCCGTTTTCGAAACAGGCAAGACCCGTCAAAATGCCGAGTTCAGGCCTCAGGCTCGGTGTTCTGACGGAAAGTGAGCGCGAGTTCTATGGCAATGCCGCTTACGAAGCCGCCTATGATAGCGCCATCGAGCATGCCAAAGCGCTCGGCGCGACGATCGTTCCGATAGATTACGCCCCCTTCCGCCAGGCCGCCGAACTCCTCTACAACGGCCCATGGGTGGCAGAGCGGCTGGCGGCGGTAACGGACTTTTTTGCCGACCACGCCGAGGACTTCGACCCAACTGTCCGAGCCATCATCTCAGGCGCCGCTGGCTACACTGCGGTAGATGCATTTGAGGGTCTCTACAGGCTGGAGGCCCTGCGTCAGAAGACCATTGAAGAGTGGAAGCAGATCGATATGCTGATGCTGCCGACATCTCCGACGACTTACACGGTAGAACAAATGTTGGCCGATCCCATCGGCAAGAATGCGCATTTCGGGCGCTATACCAACTTCGCCAACCTCTTCGGCTATGCGGCAATCGCGGTGCCGTGCGGCTTTGATGCCGAAGGGTACTTGCCGTCGGGCGTCACTCTGTTCGGCCCTGCTTTCTCCGACGATGCCATCTCCCCCTTTGCCGATGCGCTGCATCATTCTTTTAAGAGCGGAATGGGTAAAGATAAGGCCGCAGCATTGCCGCAAGACAGCCGCCTTGGGCCAGCGCCTGACGGGGACGTGACGATCATGGTTGTCGGTGCGCATCTAACCGAAATGCCGCTGAACCACGAACTGACCGGCCCCGGAGGGACGCTCGTCAAGACTTGCCGAACGTCGGGCGATTATCGTCTGTTCGTGCTGCCCAATACCACACCCCCGAAACCCGGTCTCATCAGGCAACCGGGCTTTGATGGGCACGGCCTCGAAGTCGAGGTGTGGAAAGTCTCGCCTGAGGCCTTCGGCAATTTCGTGCAGAACATTCCCGCTCCGCTCGGCATCGGCAAGGTGACGCTGGATGATGGCTCGAGGGTTTCCGGCTTTCTGTGTGAGGCATACGCCTTGGAGGGTGCGCAGGACATTACCCATCTCGGTGGCTGGCGTGCCTATATCGGGTCGCTTCAGAAATCGTAAATGTAGGACTAGCAGCGACATGGATGTGATATTGTGACCGTGACCGGGGCTTCGACCGATGTTGAAGCACCGAACTGCATCACGGAGAACATCACATGGCCGTTGCAATCGTCCTCCTTGCCGCCGGAATGTCGAGCCGCATGGGCAAAGATGGACCGCATAAGTTGCTGGCTGAGTTCAATGGCGTGCCCTTGCTGCGACGCGTGGCTATGGTCGCAGCCGATAGCGAAGCGTCGTCCGTGACTGTCGTGCTGGGGCACAGGCATGAAGACATGCAACGCGTTCTTTCCGGCGTCGATGTCGATGTGGTCGTCAACCCGGACTATGCGTCGGGAATGGCGCGTTCCCTTGCCACGGGTCTTGCAACGGCGCAGGCGCAAGCTGCTGAAGGGGTTATGGTCATGCTGGCAGATATGCCTGACATCACCAGCGACCACCTGAACCAGTTGATCGAAGCTTTCCACACATCGGGTAAAACCGCCGTTATCCGTGCCGTTTCGGGCGGAAAGCCCGGAAATCCGGTTATTATGCCGCGCTCTCTATATGACGGCGTTTTGCAGTTGGAAGGCGATGTGGGCGCGCGGCATCTGATCGAAACCTCCGGCTTGCCGGTCATCAATGTGGATCTTGGGCTTGCGGCGCAGGTGGATGTCGATACGCCCGAGGCAGTTGCGGCTGCGGGCGGCGTGTTGGTCGATCCGCCCTCAACTGTTCCGCTTCGATAGGCTTCCAGATCGCAGGGCATCGATCATTTCGGCCAGAATAGCGACGGCTATTTCGGCGGGGCTGACGGCCCCGATGTTCAATCCGATCGGCCCGTGAATTTTTGCAATATCTGTTTCCGTCAATCCCTGTTGTTTCAAACGTTCCAGCCGTGCGGCATGCGTTTTGCGGCTGCCCAGCGCACCCACATAGAAACAGCCTTTTCGCAGCGCTTCCGCCAGCGGAAAGTCATCGATTTTGGGGTCATGCGTCAGTGCAACCAGCGCCGTGTGAGCGTCAAGCGGGCTCGTTTGCAGCACGTCCTCCGGCCAGTCTGCCATGAGATCAGTTTGCGCAAAGCGCTCGGCAGTGGCGAAGGCCGTGCGTGGATCGATGATGCTGACATCGAAACCCGCGAGCTTTGCCATCTGAACCAGTACCTGACTGATATGCACCGCGCCGATGACGACGAGACGTGGCGCGGGAAGATAGGCATTGATGAAGTAACGTGTGTCTTCAATCGTGACGCTACTGGATTTGCCTGATCGAAACGCCGCGGTAACGGCCTCCCCAAGAAACCCGTCAACTTCGTCGTGATCTGTAACAATACGCGTCTGGCCGCTTTCCATCTTAGTTATGACAACCACAGCCTGACGAGCCTGGCGGAGAGCGTTCAGATGTTCAAGGCTTGGCAGCTTTTCGACGTAAACGCTGATACGACCGCCGCAGGATAGGCCCACAGCCCATGCCGTTTCATCCGCAACGCCGAATTCGAGGAGCTTTGATTTGCCGTCTTCGATGACATCGCTTGCAGCAACTATGACCGCACCTTCCACACAGCCGCCTGACACCGAACCTTCGAAATTGCCGTCAGCATCGATAACGAGGTGACTTCCGACAGGTCTGGGTGCAGATCCCCAGGTTTCGATGACGGTCGCAATCGCGACCTTTCGTCCGCTTTTTGCCCATTGCTGGGCTGTCGTCAGCGGATCATCTGTCGGGTTGTCCATGGTTTCGCCCCTCGCTCAGTCCGGCACTGGATCAGTCTTCCGTGCGTCAACAACGTTTTGGCTGCCAAAAAGATTGAAACGATTTTCGTCCATGCGTTCCTGCCGGTATTTCAGCGTAACACCGTCGAAGGTCAGCTCAAATTCACGTCCTGATGCAAGCATTCCATCCAAATCGGTCAGTGGAGTTTTCGTTCCGAAAAGGCTGTTGACGAGGCTGGCCGCTCTTGTCGCAAGGACTTGGCGCGACAGAAGCGAGCCGAAATTCAGCTTCAGTCGGAAACTGTTCCATGTTCCGGCTGCAACGCCTCTGATCTGGATGAAAACCGAAGGGCTGTGGCCGGTTTCGGAATATTCCAGCAGATAGGTGCATTCCCATTCACCGTTCTGTTTTTCGATAAAGACCGGACGGCTGGGTGAAGAGAGATCGGCCATGCCCTGGCATCGAGGAGCGTTGAAGTTGGAAGCGGGGCTCTTGGATGTTTCCTGCTGAGCCTGCTCAACAGCAGGGGTGACCTGCGCGTCAGAAGTCGTGGCGAGACCGGCGTCGCCGCCAACAAGTAACAGGGAAAGTATCGCGGCCACGAGCATGTGATGTCAGCGTCAGTCGTTGCAGATGCAGATTGTATTGTGATGGCAGACCTGCGCGAAGGTAGCAAGCGATGTTGAGCGGCGAAGCAGTTTATGCGCCGTAACTGGCCAACGCGCCAAGTCAGTCGTATTTGGCTGTGTTCAACTTTCCGTTCGTCAGCGGCACTTTTACCGGTCAGCTCCGTTAACCCAACACCTCAAACAATCGAAGCGGAGTTGGATATGCAGGATAGCATCCTACTGGAACTTTCCCGACGCAACTTACTTATCTCATCGGCTGCGACAATCGCGGCCACAGGTGTCGCCGGACAGGCGGTGGCGCAGTCTCCGGGGAGCCAGATGAATCATCATTCCAAAGTTGAATTCACCGTCAATGGTGAAAACCATGTTCTTGACGTGGATAATCGCACGACATTGCTCGACGCATTGCGGGAGCATCTGCATCTCACTGGCACGAAAAAGGGCTGTGACCACGGTCAGTGCGGCGCTTGCACCGTTATGGTTGACGGCAAACGGATCAATTCCTGTCTGACGCTTGCTGTCATGCATGACGGTGACGAAGTAACGACCATCGAAGGGCTGGGCGCTCCCGGCAATCTGCACCCCATGCAGGCCGCTTTTGTCAAACATGATGGTTTTCAGTGTGGCTACTGTACGCCGGGGCAAATCTGTTCCTCCGTGGCGGTGCTTGAAGAGATCAAAGCCAACATTCCCAGCCACGTTACCGGTGATCTCAACAGCCCTGCAGAGCTGACGGCAGCGGAAGTGCGCGAGCGTATGAGTGGTAATATCTGTCGATGCGGGGCGTACTCCAACATTCTGGATGCGATTTCAGAAGTTGGAGGGATAAGAGCATGAGAGCCTTCACTTACGAACGCGCATCTTCCGTTGAGGCCGCAGCCGGAGCCGCCGCTTCCAATCGCAACGCCAAATTCATTGCAGGCGGCACCAATCTTCTCGATCTGATGAAGCTTGAGATCGAAACGCCGACACATCTCATCGATGTCAATGGGCTGGGCCTGGACCAGATCGAAGCGACACAGGATGGCGGCCTGCGCATCGGCGCATTGGTGCGGAACACCGACCTCGCCGCCCACACTACCGTTCGCCGCGATTACGGCCTGCTGTCACGCGCACTTGTTGCGGGGGCATCTGGCCAGTTGCGCAACAAGGCGACTACGGCTGGCAATCTGTTGCAGCGAACACGCTGTCCTTATTTCTACGATACCAACCAGCCGTGCAATAAGCGCCAGCCGGGTAGTGGCTGTTCCGCCATCGGCGGTTTCAGCCGCCAGCATGCGGTTGTTGGCGTAAGCGATGCCTGCATCGCAACGCACCCCAGCGATATGGCGATTGCCATGCGCGCGCTGGATGCGACGTTAGAAACGGTGAAGGCAGACGCTAGCCGCCGTTCGATCCCTATTGCCGATTTCTATCGACTGCCCGGTGATACGCCGCATATCGAGACGGTTCTGGAACCGGGCGAGTTCATCACCGCTGTTGTGCTGCCGCCGCCAATCGGCGGAAAGCATATCTACAAGAAGGTCAGGGACCGCGCGTCCTACGCCTTTGCGCTGATTTCAGTCGGGGCTGTCATCCAGCCGGATGGAACGGGACGCGTCGCTGTCGGCGGTGTGGCCCACAAGCCATGGCGCGTTGAAGTGGCGGAAGCCGATCTGCCGAAGGGCGCGCGGGGTGCGGCACAGCACATTCTTGCCGGCGCTCGTCCAACCGAAGAAAACCGGTTCAAGGTCGAGCTTGTCGAGCGCACACTCGGTGCTGTCCTGTCCGAAGCAAGGGGTTGAGTTATGAAGTTCGATAAACCAGCAACGACCAATCCCATCGACCGTCTCAAAGTCGTCGGCAAGCCGATCCATCGCATCGATGGCGAGTTGAAGACGACGGGCCGGGCTATGTATGCCTATGAGTGGCATGACCCCAACCTGAAATATGCCTATGGCTATCCGCTCGGCTCGGCCATTGCCAAGGGACGGATCAAGTCAATGGACGTCGCCGCAGCCAAAAAAGCTCCCGGTGTTGTGTCCGTCGTTACCACTCTGGATGTCGGCAAGCTCAAAAAGGGAGAGTTTAATACTGCCAATCTTTTCGGTGGCGATGAGATCGAGCATTACCATCAGGCCATCGCCGTTGTCGTAGCTGAGACTTTTGAGCAGGCGCGTGCCGCTGCTGGTCTGATCAAGGTCGAATATACGGAAGAAAAGGGTACTTTCGATCTAAGTGCGCAGAAAGATGCCGCAAAGAAACCGGACGAATCCCAGAGGCCTGACACCGCCGTCGGTGATTTCGCTGCCGCGTTTTCCGCAGCGCCTGTCACGATTGACCAATCCTATACGACTCCTGACCAATCACATGCGATGATGGAGCCGCATGCCTCCATCGCTGCGTGGAATGGTGACGAAGTGACGGTGTGGACGTCCAGTCAGATGATCGATTGGTGGCGTTCCGATCTCGCGACGACATTGGGCGTCGAGAAGGATAAGATCCACCTGATGTCACCCTTTATCGGTGGCGGCTTTGGCGGCAAATTGTTTTTGCGCGTCGATGCTGTTTTGGCTGCGCTTGGCGCAAAAGAAGCTGGTCGCCCGGTAAAGGTGGCGTTGCCGCGTCCCTTCATGATCAACAATGCCACGCATCGGCCAGCAACGATCCAGCGCATTCGTATCGGTACGGAGCAGGATGGAAAAATCACGGCCATCGCTCATGAAAGCTGGTCGGGTGATCTTCCGGGCGGTGTGCCGGAAACGGCCGTGAACCAGACGCGTCTTCTGTACGCCGGTGCAAACCGCATGACGGCAATGCGGCTTGCGACGCTGAACCTGCCTGAAGGCAATGCCATGCGTGCGCCGGGTGAAGCGCCGGGTCTGATGGCCTTGGAAATCGCTATTGACGAAATTGCGGAAAAAGTTGGTCTGGACCCGATCGAGTTTCGCGTTCTCAACGACACGCAGGTCGATCCTGAGAACCACGAGCGGCCTTTTTCCCATCGCGATCTCATCGGCTGTCTAAAACTGGGTGCAGAACGCTTTGGTTGGAACAACCGCCCGAAGGTTGGATCAAAGCGGGAAGGAAATTGGCTGATCGGCATGGGCGTTGCCGCTGCATTCCGTGACAACCTCGTTCTGCCGTCCGCAGCGCGGGTCAAGCTCGGTAGGGATGGTATCATCACCGTCGAAACCGATATGACCGACATCGGCACCGGCAGTTACACGATTATTGCGCAGACGGCTGCGGAAATGATGGGTGTGGGCATCGACAAGGTGGCTGTGCAGCTAGGGGACTCCCGCTTCCCGATATCTGCGGGCTCAGGCGGCCAGTTTGGTGCCAACTCATCCACATCAGGTGTGTACGCCGCCTGCGTGAAACTGCGGGAAGCCATCGCCCAGAAGCTCGGCTTCAATTCCGAAGATGCCGTGTTTGAAGACGGATCGGTCAAATCTGGCAATCGCGCTGTACCGCTTGCTGAAGCAGCCGGTGCCGAGGGTCTGGTTGGCGAAGACAAGATGGAGTGGGGCGATCTGACCAAGACGCATCAGCAGTCCACATTCGGTGCCCACTTCGTTGAAGTCGGTGTGGATGCCGCAACAGGTGAAACACGCATCCGTCGCATGTTGGCGGTGTGTGCGGCGGGCCGCATTCTGAACCCGATCACGGCGCGCAGCCAGGTTATCGGTGCGATGACGATGGGTGCCGGTGGTGCCCTATCGGAAGAGCTTGCGGTCGATACCAAGCGGGGCTTCTTCGTCAACCACGATCTCGCTGGTTACGAAGTGCCTGTTCACGCCGATATTCCACATCAGGATGTCATTTTCCTGGATGAGACTGACCCAATGTCTTCGCCCATGAAGGCGAAAGGTGTTGGTGAGTTGGGTCTCTGCGGCGTGTCGGCTGCCATTGCCAATGCAATTTACAATGCGACTGGCGTGCGCGTGCGGCATTATCCGATGACGCTCGACAAGCTTCTCAGCGGGCTACCAGAGGTCGCGTAAGACGATTTCTGTCGGGCCTGTCATTCGAGGCGGGCCCGGCTGATACCGTTGTTGGGGGTATGAGTCTCTATCCGAGTTTTTCAACGGGATAGATGATACCTGAATAGATGGATGGGTTTCCAGCCGGGTCGCGGAAGCACCGCCCGACGGCCATGACGAGCTCAAACTCGTTGAGGGCGTTTCGGACGCGATATTCTGCATTATAGGGAAGACCGTCCTCTACTGCTTTGGCGATGAGAGCGGCGAGCATTGGCCTGTCGTCCGTGTGGACACGATCTAGGTAGGACATAAGCGGCAGGCCGCGTATGGTCTCCGCAGGTTCCAGTCCGAAGAGAGCAGCAATAGCTGTATCTCCGTAGAGACGGTCGTTCTCAAGTGACCACGTATAGATTCCTGCCTCATTATGGGCACCAGCAAGGCTCTCCACATGCATCAATCCAGTCCCCCATGCGAAAGAGTGGCCCAGATCAGGCCACCAAACAGACCTTTCAGTCGTATGGCAACGTGGGGTATCCCTCAACCGCAAAGCAGGCATTATCGGCTGAATTCAGGTTTGGTTGAATGCCATGGTTAATTCCAGGCGCCTGTGATGAAGGTCCGGGTGTCCGCACGTGTAATGCTAATCATTAGGCCCCTAACCAAAAGGGCGACGCCTCGGTTCCATCTTCATAAAATATTTAGTTGGGGCTTGATCGCGCCGCGATGAAGATGCCGAGTGCGGTACTAAAATTCAAATAAGATGCGTGTCAGAAGGTTGCGACGAATGAAGAGGGAGGCACCTCGCGGACCCTCCCATAAAAATATGACTAGCGCGTAGTGACGCCGTAGATCACCCGGTTGTCACCGTAGCGATATCGGCCACGGTCGTTGTCGCGCCAGTCACCACGACGGTCTCTCCAGTCGCGACCACGGTCCCGGCGGTAATCCCGATCACGATAGTAACGATCATTGTCGTAGGTCCGGCTGTAGACCGTTGTCGAATAATATCCGCCGCTTCGGTAGCCACGGTCATCGACACAACCACTGAGTACGGCAACGGAAACAAAACAGATAGCAGCAGTGAAGATTTTCATGAGGGCTCTCCTTCGCGGGACGGAGATAAACGCCTATGAACTCAATTGGTTCCTCTGCGCGGCTGCTAGGAAAATCGAGGGCATTTGAGCGGATAAAACGGAGACGTTTCCCGCTAATGGCGAGTGCCGCTTGGCCTGAATAAGCTGACGCTTGGCGTCTTGATGTCAAATTTTTTGAGCACCATGTTGCATCGCAGAACGGATGAGGTCATAAAAAGTCACTCACCACGGACCCGGTGAAATTCCGGGTGGCTCTTCTGGCCGCCGATCCGCCAGACAACGCAAAAGCTGCATGCCTTTAATGACGCCTCAAGCGCGTTCGACATGCTTTGCGAGAACTCATCACATGCTACTCACCTCTATCCGTCGGGATTGGTCTGCCAATCCCATCCGCGAAATGCTTGCCGGTGCCGTCGCGACATTCGCTTTGATCCCGGAGGTCATCGCGTTTTCCTTCGTCGCGGGCGTTGATCCTCAAGTCGGGCTTTTCGCCTCCTTTATCATTGGTATCGTCATTGCGTTCACCGGTGGCCGACCCGCGATGATCTCGGCTGCGGCCGGATCAGTGGCGTTGGTCGCTGCGCCGCTCGTCCATACGCACGGACTGCCCTATCTTTTTGCTGCCGGCCTGCTGGCGGGTGTGCTGCAAATTCTATTCGGTCTGTTGCGGCTGGGCGTCTTGATGCGCTTCGTTTCGAAATCCGTGCGAACTGGCTTCGTCAACGCGCTTGCGATCCTCATCTTCGCGGCGCAGTTGCCGCATATTCTGGGTGGCGATTGGTTAGCCTACGGCATGCTGGCTGCCGGGCTCGTTGTCATCTACCTCGTTCCAAGATTGACGACGGCTGTTCCTTCGCCTCTGATCTGCATTCTGGTTTTGACCGCCGTTTCAGTAGGCTTCCAGCTTCCGGTCATGACCATCGCAGACCTTGGAAAACTGCCGGATTCCCTGCCGATCTTCAGCTGGCCGGCTGTTCCACTCACGCTGGACACGTTCAAGATCATCGCCGGACCGGCGCTGGCCATCGCCATGGTTGGCTTGCTGGAATCCATGATGACCGCGAGCGTCGTTGACGATCTCACGGGAACCCCCAGCTCCAAGAACCGCGAATGCACAGGCCTCGGCATCGCCAACACGGCGGCCAGCCTTTTCGGCGGAATTGCGGGTTGCGGTATGATCGGCCAGACCGTCAGCAACGTCAAATATGGAGGGCGCGGGCGCCTGTCGACGCTGTTTGCGGGCGCATTTCTTCTGGTGCTGATTGTACTTTTGAAACCCTGGGTTTCTCAAGTTCCCGTTGCTGCACTGGTTGCGATCATGGTCATGGTGTCCATCGATACGTTTGACTGGTCATCGCTCAAGACCCTCGTCGTTCATCCAAAAATATCGAGCGTGGTCATGGTCGCAACCGTCATCGTGACGGTGTTGAGCGCGAACCTCGCTCTGGGTGTTGCCGTGGGTGTGCTTCTCAGCGGCGTCTTCTTCACCTTCAAGGTTGCCCGACTGTTGCGGGTGGAAACGGAGAAAGACGAGTTTTCGCGCCGTGTGACATACCGTGTGTCCGGTCAGGTCTTCTTCGCCTCGGCGGATGTCTTCGTCGATGCCTTCGATATCGAGGAAGCAACCGGTATGGCTGCTGTTATCAATGTTTCCCAAGCGCATTTTTGGGACATTACCGCCGTTGCTGCGCTCGAAAAAGTGGTGGAGCGCTTCACAAAGCACGGCGTGACTGTTGATGTGTTGGGCATGAACGAGGCCAGTTCGACGCTTATCGACCAGTTGAATGGCGCGCCGAAACTCAAAGACGCTTGACGCGATCTCACGCAGGCGGCGATATCGGAGCTGCTGCCAGCTCCGATGCGACGGCGTCATCCACGGGCGTCTCATAGGTCATAAGAATGCCGCCGAGGACGATGTAGAAGCCGACTGTTGCGATCAGATCGAAAACCGCCTGGCGGCCTATAACCGCTGCGAGTTCGGCCTCCAATTCTACGGGAATCCGGTGGAGGTCGAACAGGGCATCGACCGCTTTTACGAGCAAGCCGTCCTCACCCTCGGGCATGGCCGCGATGGAGCGTATGCGCTCATCCGAGAAGCCTAAGGTGCGCGCCCTACTGACGTGGTGCGCCCATTCATAATGCGAGCCGAGGCGATGTCCGGTTCGCAAAATCACCACCTCGGATCGAGCGGGGCCAAGCGCGCTGTCCTTCACCAGATGTTGGCGAAGAGGCGTCCAGCTTTGAAGAAGGGCGGGGTGGTGCGCCATGGTACGATAAACATTCAGCTGACCGGCAAAACCGCTGCGCATCTCACTGATGGATTCGGGCCACTCCGCATCGCTGATCGGCGGGCAGGGGGATTGGGACATTGCATTTTCTCCATCAAAGCAGCTCTAGCTGCTCAATTTATCAGCATTGAATCCACTACTTGCAAGGCATCTGCACAGACAAAATGCGTCTTTAAAAAAGACATCAAATGGCTTCGAAAAGTGGCTTTACAAATGATATAAAGTGATAACAATAGAAAGAATAAAGCGTCCCCTCTGCTGAGGAAGCGGCCCGCCTGTCGGACCGTGTGGAGGGTCGCAAGACACAGGAGGCCGTCATGGAAAACTCATCGCTTACCGCGCGTCAATTGTACGAGCAGGCCAAAGCCAATCCCACGCGCAAACGATTTGGGTTCGGTCGCAAGCCGATGCTGATCAATATCGATTTGCAATGTGCTTACACGTCTCTCGGCGAGTTCGTGACGGCATATGAGACCGATCCCCGGCAGCTGGAATACGTCAATACACTGTCCGGTCTTGCCCGCGACAAGGGCCTGCCGGTAACGTGGACCTATGTAGCCTACATGGAATCGGGTGAGGATTGTGGCGTCTGGGGCACGCGCACCGACACGCCAGATTCCCTGCAGAACATCAAGGTCGGCTCGCGCCGGGCCGAGTTCGATCCACGCCTGAAGATCGATCACATCAAGGACATCATCCTCAACAAACGCATGGCATCTCCCTTCCACGAAACGAATCTTCAGTCGCTGATGGTCTGGCACCAGTGCGATACGGTCGTCCTGACCGGTGGCTCGACATCCGGCTGCATCCGCGCCTGCGTGGTGGATTCCATTTCGCGCGGCTACCGGGTCAT
This sequence comes from Agrobacterium vacciniicorymbosi, assembly GCF_040427045.1. NCBI lineage: Bacteria > Pseudomonadati > Pseudomonadota > Alphaproteobacteria > Hyphomicrobiales > Rhizobiaceae > Agrobacterium > Agrobacterium vacciniicorymbosi. The sequence goes on along the minus strand of NZ_JBETMF010000007.1, from coordinate 244,930 downwards.
CGTTCCCGAGGAGTGCGTGGCCGACAAGCATGAGAGCCCGCATTTCGCCAATCTCTACGACATTTCGGTGAAGTATGGCGACGTGATCCCTGTCTCGGATGCCGTTGCCTGGTACGAGGCCTATCAGCCGGAGGTTCGCTGAGATGGCTGCTGAAGACACCGCCATGAAGTCGGATTTGGGGCTCTACGATTACTTGCCTTGGCCCAGCCGCCCCAAAATCGTCTGGCCCGGCAACAAGAAGATCGCCGTCTGGATCGCGCCCAACATCGAGTTTTACGAATACAATCCGCCGAACAACCCCACCCGCACACCCTGGGCGCGCCCAAACCCGGATGTTCTGCAATATTCTCACCGCGATTACGGCAACCGTGCCGGTTGGCAGCGGATGATGGCGGCGATGGACAAGGCCGGTTTTCGCGGCTCCGTCTCGCTCAACGTCGCGCTGTGCGATCACCATCCTGAAATCATCAAGGCCTGTGCGGATCGTGGCTGGGAGTTCTTCTCCCACGGCATCTACAACACGCGTTATGTCTACAATCTCGATATCGAGCAGGAGCGTGCGATCATCCGCGATGCTTTCGACACGGTGCGCAAACACACCGGTCAGGAACTGGCAGGATGGCTTTCGCCAGCGCTGTCCAATAATTTCTGGACGATGGATATTCTGTCGGAAGCGGGCATTCAGTACACCTGCGACATGTTCCATGATGACCAGCCGATGCCGGTCAAGGTGAAGTCCGGCAAGCTGATTTCCATGCCGTACTCGCTCGAGATGAACGACGTCATCGTCTACAACAGCCAGAAGGTCACGCCCCGCCATTATGGCGAAATCATCAAGCGGCAGTTCGATCAGCTTTATAAGGAAGGCGATGAAAGCGGCACGGTCATGTGCATTCCGCTGCATCCCTATCTCGTTGGCCAGCCACACCGCATCGACGCCTTTGCTGAAGCCATCGAATACATCGCCAGCCATGACGGCGTGTGGCAGACGACAGGCCGCGAAATCGCAGCAGCCTATCATGCCACCGGTGCCTACGACGCGATGAGTGCTGCCATGGTTGCCCATAATTCCGGGAAGGGAGCACGCTGATGTCTATGCCTGAAGACTATCTCAAATATCCCGCCCGTCGTTACGGCATGGACCATGATCGCTACGCTTGGAGCGACATGTTCTCCCGCAAGCCGATTGCATGGCCGGATGGTGCGCGCATTGCGCTCTCCATCGTCACACACGTCCAGCATTTTCCGCTCGATATGCCCTCGAAGCCGTTCAAGGCGCCGGGCGCTTTGTCCATGCCCTACCCGGATTTTCGCTATTATACGAACCGTGACTACGGCAATCGCATCGGCATTTTCCGCGTTCTCAAGCTGCTTGCGGAAAAGGAGCTGGAAGCCAGCTTTGCCATCAATGGTGTGATTGCCAAGCGATATCCGGCGCTGATCGACGCCGTGGTCAGAGGCGGGCATGAGATCATCGCTCATGGTCTGGATATGGGCAAGGTACATCATTCCGGCCTTGGCGAAGACGAAGAAAATGCCATTATCGCCGAGGCCCTGAGCCTGCTTCGCGAGGCGAGCGGTCAGAAAGTTGAGGGCTGGCTGTCGCCGGGTCGCGCGCAGGGCTTCAACACGCCTGATCTTTTGGCGCGCAACGGGGTCGCCTATAGCCTTGATTGGGCAAACGACGATCTTCCCTACGAGATGCAGACGAAAAACGGCTCATTGCTTGCCATGCCAATGGCCTATGAGACGGATGACCGTGTTGTGGCCGACGAGTATTTCCAGTCGGAAGCCGAGTGGGTGCAGCAGGTCAAGGACCGCTTCGACGTTCTCTACCGCGAAAGCGCGCAATATGGCGGTCGTGTCATGAGCCTGCCGCTGCATAGCTGGGTGTCGGGCATGCCGTATCGCGTAGAATACCTGCGCGAAGCCCTTGATTACATTCTGTCGCACGAGGGCGTGTGGAATGCCCCCGCGGGCGACATCTGCGCGGCGTTCCGTGCCGCTGGCTGAATGCGTTGCCGTTGAGGTGAGTGGCCGCGGCTGCTCACCGAACGCTTTTTGAAGAATAGAAAGACAAGGTCATGGCGCAAGCAGTCGCACCGCGCACAATGTTGGGCAAGATTTGGGATGAGCATGAGATATTGCGCCATCCGGCTGGACCGTCTTTGCTTTACATTGACCGCGACATGATTCACGAAGGCAGCTTCCATGCCTTTGCCGATCTCAAGCGGCGCGGTCTGAAACCACGGCGTCCACAGCAGATATTCGGTGTTGCCGACCACTATGTGCCGACGCTGGGCCGAAAGTCGAGCGATGCGGCAAGCCCAGCCATCGCCCACATGATCGACACCTTTGATGAGAATATGGAATGGGGCGGCGTGCGCCATTTCGGCATATCGAGCCGAGAGCAGGGCATCGTCCATGTCGTGGCACCGGAACAGGGCATCACATTGCCGGGCCTGACCATCGTCTGTTCCGATAGCCATACGTCCACGCAAGGCGCGTTGGGTGCCATCGCCTTCGGCATCGGCCAATCAGAAAACGCTCATGTTCTGGCCACGCAAACGCTGTGGCAGTCTCGTCCTAAAACAATGCGGGTGACGATTGACGGCGTGCTGGGGCAGGGTGTGACCGCCAAGGATGTCATGCTGGCGCTGATTGCGAAGATTGGTGCTGCGGGTGCAGGTGGCCACGCGATCGAATTCGCCGGACAGGTGGTGAGAGATCTTTCCATCGAGGGGCGGCTGACTCTTTGCAATATGTCGATCGAGGCTGCGGCCCGCTTCGGCATGGTTGCGGCGGATGAAACAACATTCGCCTATGTTAGAGGCCGCCATTTCGCACCATTGGAGCAGGAATGGGACGGCGCGGTTGCGCACTGGCGCACGCTTGCCAGCGATAGCGATGCCTTCTTCGATGCCGAAGTGTCGTTGGATGCTGCGGATATCGCGCCCATGGTGACGTGGGGCACCAGCCCGGAAGATGCCGTTTCGATCAATGGACGCGTCCCCGATCCCTCGACTTTCGACAGCGTCGAAAAGCGCAAGGCGGTGACGAAGTCGCTGGAATATATGGAGCTTGCGCCCGGCACGCCTCTGGATGGCCTGAAACTGGACAAGGTCTTCATCGGCTCCTGCACCAACAGTCGGATCGAGGATTTGCGGGCTGCTGCCTCCATTCTCAAAGGCCGAAAGGCGATGATACCGGCCATCGTCGTGCCGGGATCGACGCAAGTGAAGGCGCAAGCAGAAGCCGAGGGCATTGCTCGCACCTTCCTTGAGGCAGGTTTCGAATGGCGCGAGTCGGGCTGTTCCATGTGCGCGGCAATCAATGGCGATGTCGTTGGTCCCGGCGAACGCTGCGCCTCCACCTCCAACCGCAATTTCGTCGGTCGTCAGGGCCCCGGCGCGCGCACCCATCTGGTCAGCCCCGCCATGGCGGCTGCTGCCGCCATCAGTGGCTGTCTGACCGACGTACGCAGGATGTGAGGGCACAATGATGAAAGCATTCATTCGCGAAACATCCACAGCAGTAGCCATCCCCGGCGTCAACTGCGACACGGATCAGATCATTCCCGGTCGCTTTTTGAAGGCAGACCGCGCGCAGGGTTATGGCCAGTTCCTGTTCCACGACATCCGCCGCGACGAGCAGAAAGAACTGGACCCGTCGTTTCCGCTGAACAAGCCGGGTGCCGACGCCGCGACCATTCTTCTCGTTGAGGACAATTTCGGATGCGGATCGTCCCGCGAGGGTGCGGTTTACGCTCTGGTGGACCATGGCATCCGGGCAGTCATCGGGCCGAGCTTCGGCGACATCTTCTTCAACAACGCCCTTAAAAATGGGCTCGTGCCGGTTCGCCTGTCCGTAGATCATTGCGAAGCGCTGGCAGATCATCTCAACCGTTTTCCTGACGCGGAGGTCACGGTCGATCTGGAGGCCGCCGAGCTGATCCTTCCGGGTAATCTCGGCACGCACCCCATCGTTATCGATCCCTTCGCGCGCGACTGTATCTTACGCGGTTTGGACGAGATCGAAATGACATTCACTTTCATGGAGCAGATCACCGCCTTCGAAACGGATCGAATGGCGTCGCATTCCTGGCTGGGCCGTTGACGGGCGGACCAGCGAGTTTCTTTTGCCGTCTCATAAAAAAACTGGGAGCATAAAATGACATTCAAAATTGAACGACGCGACCTTTTAAAGGTCTCCGGAGCGCTAGCCGTCAGCCTGGCTGCGCCATCCATTCTCCGTGCGCAGACACCGGCCATCAAGGTTGGCGTCATCGAACCGCTGACAGGCAACCTTGCCTATAACGGCACGCAGAGTGCTGCCGGTGCAAAGTTTGCCGCAGAAGCTATCAATGCCGCAGGCGGCATCAAGTCCATGGGCGGTGCCAAGATCGAACTCGTCGTGGTGGACGCGCAGAGCCGCCCGGAAGCCGCCGCCGCCGCCGTCGATACGCTGATCGAGGCCAATGCCTGTGCCTTCACCGGCGCAACGGCATCAGCTCTCGGCCTTGCCTCCTCGCAGGCAGCAGCAAAGTACAATCTCGCGCAGGTCTTCTCCATCGGCACCGCCGAAACTGTCGTAACGCGCGGCCTGCCCAACGTTTTCCGTTTCACGCCGGGCGTCAACAAATGCACCAGCGTTGCGCTTGAGAACCTCAAGCTTCTGAATGCCGGCGCGGGCAATTCCATCAAGACGGCGGCTATCGTCCATGAGGACGGTCCCTTCGGCTCCAACATGGCGAAAATCCTGGCTGAACAGCTGCCGAAGCAGGGCATCGAGGTGGTCGAGACCATCTCGCACCCAACACCGCAGCGTGACTTTTCCAACATCGCGCTCCGCGTCAAGGCATCGAAGGCCGATATCCTCATTCCGTCGAACTACATCAATGAATACACATTGATGGCGCGTGCGCTGAACCAGCAGCGTGTTGAACTCAAAGCCATCTACTCCATCCTCGGTGGCGCGGCATCCAACATCAAGTTCGTTCGCGAGAACAAGGAAGTCGCCCAATATGTGATGGACTGCAATCACTGGTACGATCCGTCCAAGGACCTGTCCAAGGCGCTCGCCGCCAGCGTTGCCGCAGCCAAGCTCGACCTGACCTATGACGTCATGGTGTCCTATGCGACGATACAGGTCATTGCCGACGCTCTGGAGCGTGGCGCTTCGGCTGATCGCCAGAAGATGATCGAGGCTTTGGCCGCATCGACCTTCGACAAGTCCATCATGCCTTACGGTCCGACGAAGTTCGTCAATGGCGACAATGTCAACTCGCAACCGGTGAACACGCAGATCCGTGGCGACAAGATCGAACTGGTGTTCCCAAAGGAATACGCCACCGCAGAAGCGGTCTTCCCGATCCCTGCCAAAAACTGACACGGTCTCGCCCCCACGGACGCCAATGTCCCTGGGGGCGCTCTTCAAACGACAGAGAGGCGAGCCCTGATGTCAAGTCTGATCTTACCTGCCGTGTTGAGCGGCCTGATGATGGGAGCCGTCTATGCGCTGGTAGCGCTGGGCCTGACCCTCATCTACGGCGTGCTCCACATCATCAACTTTGCGCATGGCAGCCTGTTGATGCTGGCGCTTTACGCCGTCTATTTCCTGTACTTCTATTTCGGCGTCGATCCCTATCTCGCCATTCCCATCGTGCTGCCCGCCTTTTTTGCGCTGGGTTACGTGTTGCAGCGGTTCCTGATTGCGCCGATGAGCAGCGGCTCGGAACAGAACGTTCTTCTCATTACGCTTGCCGTGTCGATGATCATCGACAATCTGGCGCTCTACTTCTGGACGTCGAATACGCGTACGGCGGATATCGCCTATGCCTATGACACGGTCGAAGTACTGGGCGCGTACCTGCCGCTTGGTCGTGTGATTGCCTTCGGTGCAGCCCTCGCCGTCGCACCGCTGCTCTGGTGCTTCATGGCCTATACGCGCACGGGCTCTGCCATTCGCGCCGTGGCGATTGAAAAGCGTGGGGCCGAACTCGTCGGTATCGATGTGAACCACACCTATGCCATCTGCTTCGGTATCGGCACGGCCTGCGTTGCGCTTGCTGCCTGCCTGTTGCTGCCGACATTCTATATTACGCCGCAGGTCGGCTACACCTTCGTCCTCGTCGCCTTCACCACAGTCGTGCTGGGCGGAATGGGCAGCCTGCTGGGTGCCTTGGTCGCCGGTCTGCTGCTTGGCGTCATCGAGTCCCTTTGCGGTCTCTTCCTCGGCGAAAGCCTCGGCCAGATCGGCATCTTCCTCGCCTTCATCCTCATCCTTCTCTTCAAACCGTCAGGGCTTCTCGGGAGGGCAAGAACATGAGACCTCAATCCATCGGGCAGATTGCCCTTATTGCGGCGGCTCTCGCCTATCTCTTCGGGGTCTATTTCGCGTCATCACCGGTGTGGATGGGCTTTACCATCAACGCGCTGATTGTTGCAGTTGTAGCGCTCTCGTGGAATATCACCGGCGGTTTCGGTGGCATGTCTTCCTTCGGTCACGCAGCACTTTACGGCACTGGTGCTTACGCATCGGCCATCCTTCAGGTGCAGTACGGCGTCAACGCATGGGTCGGCTTCGGTGCTGGCATTCTCGCGGGTGCTGCCATGGGAGCCTTCATCGGCGCTCTGGCGTTTCGTTACGGCTTGAAGGGTTCCTACTTCGCGCTCGTCACCCTGGCCTTTGCAGAAGTGCTGCGCATCTGCGCCTCGTCCTTCGATTTCACCGGCGGCGGTAGCGGGCTGCAATTGAAACTGGTTCCCGGCGTGGCGAACCTGCAATTCAATGATCGTGCCATCGCCTACACCGCTCTTTTGGTTGTGGTCGCCCTTGTCATGGCGCTTACGGCTCTCATCAAATATTCCCGTTTCGGTGCCTATCTCATCGCCGTCAGGGAAAATGAGGACGCTGCCCGCGCGCTCGGTATCAACACCTACAAGATCAAGGTTCAGGCCATGGCGATCTCAGGTGCCTTTGGTGGTCTGGCCGGTGTGCTGTACCTCCAGCTCTGGCTCTTCATCGACAGCAACGTGGTCTATGGCAGCGCCGTTTCCATCGAAGCACTGATCGGCCCGATCATTGGCGGTGCCGGGACGATCTGGGGTCCGCTGCTCGGCACGCTCGGCCTGCATCTCCTTGGAGAGGGCGCGAAACATCTGCTGCCGAACGCGCCTGGTCTGAACTTCGTGCTCTACGCGATTGTGCTGATCTGCGCGCTGCGCTTCCTGCCCAATGGTCTTGTCGGCCTTGCGGGCAAGCTTGGCACCTTCAAGAAGAAGAAGGAGGACGACAATGCTTGAAGTCCGTAATCTTTCCAAAAGCTTCGGTGGCTTGAAGGCCGTCACGGATGCCTCGCTCGATGTACCCGAAGGCTCCATTGTCGGACTTCTCGGGCCGAACGGCGCAGGCAAGACGACCTGTTTCACCATGATTGCCGGTTTTACCAAGGCTGACGAAGGCACGGTGCGCTTTCAGGGCAAGGATATCACGGGCCTTGCGCCGCACAGCATCTGCGCGCTGGGCATGATCCGCACCTTCCAGATCGTTCAGCCCTTTGCCGGGTTAACGGTTCAGGAAAACATCGCTGTTGGTGCCTATCTCCACCACCACGACCGTCGCGAAGCCATGTCGGTGGCGCGGGATGTGGGCAAGCGGCTGGGCATGGGTGCGATGCTTGATCGCCCCGCCTCTTCACTGACCATTGCGGGTCGTAAACGGTTGGAGCTTGCGCGTGCGCTGGCGACCGGTGCGAAACTGCTGCTGCTCGATGAGGTCATGGCCGGATTGATCCCGTCCGAAATCACCGAGATCGTCGGCATCATCCGTAAAATCCGTGAGGAAGGGCATACCTTCCTGATGATCGAACACGTCATGCAGGCGGTGATGCAACTGGCCGAAACCGCCTATGTGCTGAACCAGGGCAAGATGATTGCCCATGGCACGCCGCGCGAACTCGTCAAGGACCCGTCGGTGGTGGAAGCCTATCTCGGCCACGGTGCCGCTGCCCGGCTGCAGGAGGAAAACCATGCTTGATATCAAGGGTATCCGCGCAGGCTATGGGTCGATGAGCGTGCTGCAAGGCATCGACATGCGCGTCGACAATGGCGAAATCGTCGCCTTGTTGGGCTCGAACGGCGTAGGCAAGACGACGCTCAACAACGTCATATCAGGCTTCATCAAGCCAAGCGCCGGATCGATCTCCTTCAAGGGCGTGACGATAACTGGCAAAAATGCGCGCGACATCGTGGCACTCGGCATTGCCCATGTGCCGGAGGGGCGAAAGGTTTTCCCCAACCTCTCGGTTGGCGAAAATCTGAAGCTTGGTGCGTTTCGCCGTGCCAGCAAAAACACCAAACAGAATTTCGAGCGCATCTGCGAAATCTTCCCAAGGCTTCGCGAACGAATGAACCAGCTTGCGGGCACGTTATCTGGCGGTGAACAGCAGATGCTCGCCATCGGTCGCGGCATGATGTCGGAGCCGGAACTGCTTATTCTGGATGAGCCGTCTCTCGGCCTGTCCCCCATCATGGTCGAAGAGATGTTCGGGCTGATCACCAAGATCAATGCCGACGGTGTTGCCGTGTTGCTGGTCGAGCAGAATGTCATGCAGTCGCTAGGTGTCGCAAAGCGCGCCTATGTCATCGAGCAGGGCCGTTTTGTCATGCAGGGAGAGGCCGCCACGCTGCTGGCCGATCCGCAGTTGCGCCAGGCCTATCTCGGAATGTGAGACGCTGCCCCGGATGGAGTGAGCCGGGGCCAATTTACGGAGAAATGGAGAATATAATGTCCCTTACACGTACCCAACGTCTGCGGCAGCTGCTGGCAGGCGAACGAGCCCTCATGGCTCCCGGTGTGGTCGATGCCATGTATGCCCGCCTCGTAACGGAAGCCGGTTTTGACGCCATGTATATGACCGGTGCTGGCACCTCTGCCACGCGCCTTGGCTACCCGGATGTCGGTCTGTTGACGATGACGGAGATGGTCGACAATGCCACCCGCATTGCCGACGCTTCCGACATTCCGCTGATTGCTGATGCCGATAATGGTTTCGGCGGCCCGCTCAACGTGCGCCGTGCCATTCAGCTTTATGAGCGCGGGGGCGTGGCCGCGGTGCATCTGGAAGATCAGGTGCTGCCGAAGCGCTGTGGCCATCTGGCGGGCAAGCAGATTGTTTCAGCGGAAGATATGGTGGCGAAGGTCAAGGCCGCCGTCGATGCGCGTATCGACGAGAATTTCGTCGTCATCGCCCGCACGGATGCGCTGGCACTGCATGGCCGCAACGCCGCGTTCGACCGTGCGGAAATGTACCGCGAGGCGGGTGCCGATGTCATCTTCATCGAAAGCCCCGGCCCGGATGATCTGCCGCATATCGCACCGCGTTTTCCCGGTATTCCGTTGCTCTACAACATGGCGACCTCGGGCAAGACACCGTTCCTGACGCGGTCGGAAATCGAAGCGTTGGGCTTCAAGCTCATCATCTATCCGAACTGGTTGCTTCTTTCCGCCTGCGAAGCCGCGCGCAAGACGCTTCAGGTCTTGAAGACCGAGGAGACCATCGCGTCGGTCGCGCCCAACGTCATGAACTTCAAGGAGTTCTTCGATATGGCGCGCATGCCTGAAATTCAGGAACTGGAAGCACGCTACGGCACACCGGAAGCAAACCGCACCAGCTATTGAGCAGGAGATTTGAGCCATGGCAGTGCTATCTGCGGAAGGCGTGACGTTCGATTTTGAAATGCCGGTCGTGGTTGTCGGGGCAGGGGCCTGCGGTCTGGTCGCAGCCCTTGCGGCTCATGATGCGGGCCAAGAGGTTATGGTGCTGGAGCGGGACGAGAACCCCACGGGCTCTACCTCGCTGTCCGCCGGCCTCATTCCCGCGCCCTGCACCCGTTTGCAGAAGGAGGCGGGCATTGACGACAGCCCCGAACTTTTCGCTCAAGACCTTGTCGCCAAGACCCATGACCACACGCCGCACGATATGGCGCTGGTTGCGGCACAAACCGCAGGTCCGATGATCGACTGGTTGATGGACAGCCATAGGGTCGAATTCGAACTGGTCACGGGCTTCATCTATCCCGGCCATTCGCGCCTTCGCATGCACGGCCCGAAAAGCCGCACCGGCGCGGACCTGGAGCAGTCGCTTCTCTCTGCCGTGTCCAACGCCGATATCGATGTCGTGACGAATGCGTCCGTAGAAGACCTCTACGCGGATGCGTCTGGTCGCGTAACCGGCGTCCGTTTCCGTCGGCCGGATGGCGCGCTGGAAATGCTGGGCTGCAAGGCGCTCGTTCTTGCGTCCTGCGGCTTTGCTGGCGATGTCGCGCTCGTGCAGAAATACATCCCGGAAATTGCCGATGCCGAGTGCTGCGGTCACCTTTCCAACACGGGCGATGCGGTGAAATGGGGCGCACAGATCGGCGCGGCTCTGGCCGACATGGGAGCTTATCAAGGGCATGGATCGGTCGCTCACCCCCATGCTCTGCCGTTGACATGGGCCGTCATCACCAAGGGCGGCATTCTTCTCAACACGCAAGGTCAGCGCTTTTCGAACGAGATGCGCGGCTATTCCGAACATGCTGCAGAAGTCGCCGCGCAGCCGGACCATATTGCCTGGGACATCTATGATTCCAAGGGCGATGAGGCCGGGATGGGCTTTTACGATTACCGGGAAATCCGCAAGCTGGGTGCCATCAAGACGGCAAACAGTCTGGAGGAACTTGCGACGGTGACGGGGCTTTCATTGGCCGCCATTCGTGAAGAGTTCGAAGCCATCGAAACCTCCGCACGCACCGGCGAGCCTGACCGCTTTGGTCGCAGTTTCATGCAGGATCAGGTGCTGAGCGCCCCCTATTGCGCGGTTAAGGTCAACGGCGCGTTGTTCCATACGCAGGGCGGTTTGGTGATCGATGCTGAGGCGCGGGTGCTGCGCGAAGATGGCACTGTTTTGCCGAACCTGATGGCGGGCGGTGGTGCTGCGCGCGGTGTGTCTGGAGATTCCAATTACGGCTACCTGTCCGGCAACGGCCTTTTGACGGCCACCAGCTTTGGCCGGTTGGCTGGCATCACGGCTGCACGGATTGCTGCCGAAAGCTAATCGCAATTAGGAGGAGGACATGATGAAGAAGGTTATGGTCATCGTACCGTTTCCCATGGGGCAGGATGATCTCGCCCGCAGGCAAGCGCAGATGAAGGCGGTCGATCTTGGCCCGGGCATCGAGTTTCACTATCGCGCCGTGCGGGCGGGGCCGAAGAACTACTCGAGCCAGCACGATATGGCGCTCGCCGATTTCTCGATCCTTGATGCTGGTCTTGATGCCGAGAAGGAAGGCTTCGACGCCGTCTGCATCGACACCATGTCCGACAGTGGCATGTCGATGCTGCGTTCGGTTCTGACCATCCCCGTGATTGCGCCGGGACGTCACTCCATGCTGATGGCGCAGATGTTGGGTGACAAATTCTCGATCCTGATGATGTGGGATCGCTGGAAAATGCTCTACACCAAGACGCTGGGCGAGCTTGGGATGGAGCACAAATGTGCCTCGATGCGCTCGATTGGCGTGACGCCTGATAACAAGAGCCTGCTTGCTGGCAAGGAAGACGAAGTGTTTCCGCTTCTGCTGGACGCGGCGAAGAAATGTGTCGAAGAGGATGGCGCGCAGGTGCTTATCTTGGGCTCCACCACCATGCATGAGGCGCATTCCTGGCTTTCTGCCCGCATTGGGGTTCCCGTCATCAATCCCGGCCCGCTGACCTACAAGCTGGCATCGATTGCGCTCGACCTGAACCTCACCCACAGTAAGGCGACATGGCCGACGCCGTTGTCTCCCAAGCACGACATGATCCGCGCCATCGGCGCTGCCGGTGCGGCCTATCTGGAGGGTAACCAATGACCCGCATTCTCGTCATCGTTCCCTTCGCGCTGGATGCTGAAGGCGTGCGCAATCGTGAAGCGCAGTCGCAATACGTGCCCCTGCCTGCGGATTGGGAGCTGACCTACCGCCCCGTCACCTGCGGCCCAACCTCATTCATGTCTCCGCATGATTGGGGCCTGATGGACCTTGCCATCTTCGAGGCTGGGTGCAAGGCGCAAGACGAAGGCTTCGATGCTGTTTGCATCGACACGATGTCGGATAGCGGCATGGTCATGCTGCGCTCCGTCCTCTCTATTCCCGTCATCGGCGCTGGCAAGGCGTCAATGCTTTACGCGCTGACGCTCGGCGGCAAGTTTTCCGTGTTGGCGCAATGGGAACCGGCACTGCCGCGATACCGCAAGGCCATCCGCGAATATGGTTTCGATCGCCAATGCGCCTCGGTGCGCAGCTTCGATCAGCCACCGGATTTCTCCAATCTGCTGGGCGGCAAGGAGGACAGTGTTTTCCCACGCATGCGCGACGTTGCCATGCGCTGTATCGAGGAAGACGGAGCGGAGGTCATCTGCCTGGGCTCAACGACCATGCACCAGGCGGGCGAATATCTCGCCGCGAACCTGCCGGTGCCCGTCGTCAATCCCGGTCCTCTCACGTACAAGCTGGTCGAGACCTTTCTCGCGCTTGGCCTCACCCACGGCAGAGATGTTTATCCGCCACCGGTCGAGCCGCGGCTGGATATGCTGCACGCCATGATGAAGGCGGGAGCCGTTTCGGAGAATGCAGCAAAGGGCTGAGCGATATGTTCAGAGCTGCTGATGTCATAGTTTAGAGGAAGGCCGCGCATCCGATGTGCGGCCTTTTCTTTGACGCGAAGACGATCAATTCCCGAGCGAGAAATCCTTGCCATCTTCCCGCTTCAGCGAGACGCGGTACTCATAGCGGTCAGCCCGGTAGAAAATTTCTGCTACATAGAACGGCTTCAGATCGGCGTTGAAGAACACGCGATTGACCAGCATCAGCGGCGCGCCGATGGGGATCTCCAGATGCTTGGCGGCGTAATCATCGGCAAGCGTCGCGGTCAGGGTTTGTTCGACCTGTTCCACCACCACACCGGTTTTCTGGACCAGATCGATCATGTTGGTGGTCGCCAGGTCTTGGCGGTTTAGCGTTTGGCCAATCTCGGGGAGGAGATAGGCAATCGACAGCGAGTAAGGGCGGCGGTCGAGGGAGCGGATGCGAACGGCCCGTATCAGTTCTGTGGTCGGTGGGACGCCCATCTGCTCGCAGATGCGCGGTGGCGCTTCACCGAGATCAAGGCTGACCACTTTCAGCCTCGTGTTTTTGCCCACCGTGTTGAGGTAGCTGAACAGGCTGTTGATATTTGAAACGACCACGCGGTTGAGTTTGTTTTCCTTTGAGCGGTCGGTGACATAGGTTCCGCGTCCGCGCGTGCGCGTCACCAGACCCTCCGCCGTCAACATTTCCATGGCCTTGCGGATCGTAATGCGGCTGACGGAAAAGCTTTCGGAAAGCTCCGCTTCACTCGGAACCGGTACGTCGATGGGGTAATAACCCTTGACGATACGTTCGCGCATGACGGCATAAACGCGGTGATAAAGCGGGGTCGGGGAATGTCGTTCGGCCATATATGCGTGGATCCATAAAGAGAATAAAATTGATGTGAACGAAGCTCGTTAGACGCGGCGACCTTTTAAGGCGCGCTGTACGGCAATTAGCCCGTCATCGCGCATCGCCTCCAGTTCGGACATGTTCCTGCCGCGCGTTTCGGCGGTGATGCCGTCAACGAGTTTTTCACACGCCGCTGCATCGAGGCTTGGCGACCCAAGGTCCTGCCAACGGCGTTCCTGGCTGGGCCCGAGATGCGAAAGATAATGTGCGATACCGCCCGCGCCACCGCCCAGATGATATGCCATATGCGAACCGACCACGGACCAGCGAAGGCCGGGGCCGTAGACGAGAGCTGCATCGATATCCTCGACCTCGGCAATGTCTTCCGCCACCATATTGACCGCCTCCCGCCAGAGCGCCGAAGACAGGCGATTGGCAATGTGGCCCACCGCTTCCCGCTTCAATCTGACCGGATGGCGATCCAGCGTGCGGTAGAAGGACGCAGCAGCGTCAACGCGTTTGCGATCACTGCCATAGAGTTCAACCAGCGGCATCAGATGCGGTGGGTTGAAGGGATGGGCGGTGATGAGCCGTGACGGATCGGCCATTTCGGCACTCAATTCCGACCAGACCAGCGATGAGGTGCTGGAGGCGATGGTGATACCCGCCGGAGCGTCTGTTTCAATCGCAGAATAGAGTTCACGCTTCAGCGGTACGTTTTCCGGGGCGTTCTCTTGAACCCAAATTGCGCCGAATGCGGCATCCGCCACGTTTTCCGTCAAACGGAGCTGGCCCGGTGCAGGTAGCGTTTGAGCCACCTCCGCAATCTGCGCCATTGCCGCATCAATGCGGACAGCGACGTGATCGCGGTCAGCAACGGAGGGCTCGAACAGTGCCACGTCATAACCATAGGCCAGAAAAAGCGCAGACCAACTCGTCCCGATCAGTCCACCACCAATCACCGCTATCGTTTCGCGCCCGCGCCCCGCATCACTCATTTGCTCCGCCCAAAACCGTTTCTGTTTATGAACGAACAATCTCATAGCGGGTCGCGCGGCGCAATTTAAAAGATTATAAGGTTATGTCATTTATACCATTTATCTTGACGCCCTAAGTCGATTGCTGATGAAAAATCCCCGCCGACAATCACGGTTCGTTATTGTCTTAACCGGGTTCGCTCATATCCAAGCTTTACGGATCGTCTGGAATTAAACATGATAATATTACTCCTGTTTAATTCACCGGTACGCGATGGCGCTTAACGCCAAACTTTCGAGGTCTGTCGCGATCCCGGCCAAACAATTCGGTTCCTGCATGGCCCACATCAACGACACGATTTCTGACCGCGCTGTTTTGACGACGCCATTCGAGCGGCGGTTGATGGGCGTGTTGGGCGGTCTTTATCTTGCTCAGGGCATTCCAACCTATCTGCTGCTGGTCGCCCTGCCGCCGATCATGCGAGAAAGCGGCGCATCGCGCACGGCTATCGGGTTGTTTTCTCTGCTGATGTTGCCCTTGATCCTGAAGTTTCTCGTGGCGCCACTGGTGGACCGTTGGTCGCCCTGGCCAAAGATCGGGCATCGCCGGGGATGGGTGGTTCCCACCCAGCTTCTGGTGAGCGCAGGTATTGCGTCGATGGCTCTGGTCGATCCCAGCAACGTGTCAGTTCTCTTTGCCATCTGCATTTGCATCACCGTTATCTCCTCCATTCAGGACATTGCGACAGATGGCTATGCGGTGCGACAACTGACGGACCGGACGCGGTCCATGGGAAATGCGGTCCAAGCCGGGGCCGTCGCGCTGGGCGTTATCATTGGCGGAACGGCGGCTCTGGTGGTATTTCACCTTGCCGGATGGCAGACCATGATTCTGCTTGTCGCGGCCTTGTCTCTGCTGCCGCTTGCCGCTGCTGTCGCCATGCAGCCGGAAGCGCCGACTGCGGAGAAAAGCCAGGAGCCTGCAAGTCTGCTCGGCTTCTTCCGTCGCCCGAATGCCTGGCTGATCCTCGGTTTTGCGCTCACATATCGCGCCAGCGAAGGCCTCGTGCGCGGCATGGAAGGCACCTATCTCGTCGATATAAAGGTGCCGACAGACTGGATCGGTTATCTCTCCGGCGGTGCTGCCGCAACGGCTGGCCTGATTGGGGTGGCGATTGCCGCATTCCTCATCCGCAAGGCAGGGTTGACAGCCACGCTTATTCTTCTGGGTGGTCTCAGAAGCATCTGCTTCCTGGCATTCACGCTGAACGCAGCAGGCATTCTGCCTGGTATCTGGGTGGCGCTGTCGGCCTCGGCGTTTCAGACACTGATCCGCTATATGGAACTCGTCGCCATCTATTCCTTCTTCATGAAATCTTCATCACATGATCAGCCCGGCACGGATTTCACGATCCTGACTTGCGCGGAACTCATAATCTATATGGCTGGCGCATCCGTTGCCGGTATCGTCGCCGACAAGCTGGGTTATTCCGCTCTGTTTTCCACAGCGACCGTCATCTCGCTCGCTGGCATGGCGCTGTCTGTCTGGTTTCTCCAAAGGCTCGGGCGCTGTTCGAAGGCACCTGTTACGGCAGGTGTCTGAGCGAACGCGAATTCCACGAAAGATTCCACTGGAGTTGATCTTATGGACACGTTCCAACGGCACGATAACGAGTTCTATCTCAAGCGTCAGGCGCGCCGAGAATCCAATGCCCGCAGCTATCCACGCCGCTTCCCGCTGGCCCTGAAATCCGCCTCCGGCTGCATGGTAACCGATGTCGAAGGCCGAACCTATCTCGATTGCCTTGCCGGTGCCGGAACTCTGGCACTCGGCCACAACCACCCCGAGGTCATTGCAAGCCTGCAAGAGGTCCTCACCTCGGGTCTCCCGCTGCACACGCTTGATCTCGTGACCCCGGTCAAAGACAAATTCGTATCGGATATTTACGAAACGCTGCCTGCCGGTCTGCGCGAAGAAGCCAAAATCCAGTTCTGCTCACCCAGCGGCACGGATGCTGTAGAAGCAGCGATAAAGCTTGCCAAGACGGCCACGGGCCGCACCGATATTGTCGCATTTCGGGGTGCCTATCACGGCATGTCGCAAGGCTCGCTCTCCCTCATGGGGTCTCTGGGGCCAAAGGCAGATATCGGCCAGTTGATGCCGGGCACGCACTTCTTCCCTTATCCATATGCCTATCGTTGCCCTTTCGGACGAGGCGGGGCGGAAACCGCAACGCTTGCCGCAGACTATTTCGAATCTGCGCTGCGTGATCCCGAAGGTGGCATCAATCTGCCCGCTGCCGTCATTCTGGAGGCTGTTCAGGGTGAGGGCGGTGTTATCCCCGCGCCAGTGGAGTGGTTGCGCCGGGTTCGTGCCGTGACGCGTGAACTTGGTATTCCGCTGATCCTAGATGAGGTGCAGAGCGGCGTTGGTCGTACCGGAACATTCTACGCCTTCCAGAAGGCAGGCATCGTTCCTGACATCATCATTCTTTCCAAGGCCATCGGCGGCGGTCTGCCAATGGCTGTCATGATATACCGCGAAGGTCTCGATGTGTGGAAGCCGGGTGCCCACGCCGGCACGTTCCGTGGCAACCAGCTCGCCATGGCGGCGGGCTCCAAAACGCTCGAAATCATCAAGCGGGATGGTCTGGTCGAACGGGCGGCCATTGCCGGACGCAGGCTGCGCGCCAATCTGGAGCGCATCCAGATGCAGACGCGCTATATTGGCGATGTGCGCGGTGAGGGCCTTATGCTCGGTGTCGAAATGATCGATCCAACGCGCAAGCCTGATAGTTCCGGCCAACCCCCGCATGGTGGGGATATGGCGCGTGCAGTGCAGGGCGAGGCCTTCAGAGCGGGGCTCATTCTCGAAACCGGTGGACGTCATGGCAGCGTGCTGCGGTTCCTGCCGCCGCTCACCATTTCGGATGCCGAGATCGATCAGGTGTCTAACATTTTGTCCGATACGTTTTCGCGCCTTGGACGCAACGCGGCATGAACGTGACCGTATTGCAAAGCAAACAAATGCTTGCCGCCGGGGATGAGCTTTCAGCGTCCATTCTCGGTCCCGGCCTCCCATCGCAGGCATCCTATCGCGAGGCAATGATCGAAGCGGTGGATCTGGTCGTGCAGAACGCGTCCAGACACCGGGTTCATTCTGGTGTGGATGCGGATGATCTGCGCGGCTTCCTCTCTTCGCTGGATGTCTTCCCGAATCAGGGCACCGGTCTATCTGCGGCGCTTGAGGAAATTGGTGTTCTGGCGGTTAGGCATGCGCTTGATGTGGGGAATCCCGCAACCATGGCGCATCTGCATTGCCCGGTGGCCGTGCCCGCGCTGGCGGCTGAAGTTCTGATTTCGGCCACCAACCAGTCTCTCGATTCCTGGGACCAGTCGCCCTTCGCGACGCTGGTGGAGGAGCGGGTGCTGACATGGCTGACGCAGTTCGCTGGTTTGCTCTCAACAGCAAGCGGCAGCTTCACCAGTGGTGGCAGCCAATCCAACATGACGGCGCTCTATCTGGCAACGGAACGTCACGGTTCGGCGGCAAGAAGCCGGGGCGTGATTTTCACCTCGGAGCAGTCGCATTTCAGCATCCGCAAAAGCGCCTCCGTTCTGGGCTTTGCCAGCGATGCCGTTGTCACCGTGCCAACCGATATAGAAGGCCGCATGTCGGTTTCGGCTTTGAAAGAGGCTGTCGATCACGCCAAAGAGCAGGGCCGCTTACCCTTCGTTGTCGTGGCGACGGCGGGCACGACCGATCTCGGTGCGATCGATCCATTAGGCGAAATTTCTGATCTTGCGGCATCTCAAGGCCTATGGCTGCATGTGGATGCGGCCTATGGCGGCGGGCTTCTATTTTCCCGGCATCGGGATCGCCTCGACGGCATCGAGAGGGCCGATTCCGTCGCGCTCGATTTCCACAAGATGCTGTTTCAGCCAATCAGCTGCGGAGCCTTGCTGCTGAGTGACGGCGCGCATTTCTCACCTCTGTCGATGAAAGCCGATTACCTCAACCCCGAGGTTTCGATTTTCGGAGATGTGCCGAACTTCGTGGAATCATCCGTCCAGACCACACGTAGAAGCGATGCCTTGAAAGTTTTAATGACGCTGCGTGCCATCGGCCAGGATGGTCTCGATGCGTTGATCTGCCGGACACTGGATAATGCGCTTGCGGCGGCTGATTCCATCCGCGCTCGTGATTATCTGCGATTGGCGCAGCAGCCCACCCTGTCCACCGTCCTTTTTCGTTACGTCTCGCCGCACGGTGCTGCGCGATCCGACGAATTGACGCTGGCCATACGAGCCGGGCTTTTCCGCAACGGCACCGCAGCACTTGCGACCACCGTTTTTGATGGACGGGTTAATTTCAAACTGACGCTTCTCAACCCTAATTCGACACCTGACGTCATCGACCGCGTTCTGGACGCGGTTGGAACCATGGCGCTCGAACTGGAGAACGACCATGTACGCCCGTAAAGCAGCAACACTCGCCCTTCGATCTCTTCTCAACTGCGTGACACGCGAATATGCCAGCCGCATCGTCTGGGGCCATGACAGCAGCGGCCAGAAACTGACACTGAACTTCCCAGGCCACGGCGGCAGCCTGAAAATCCCGGTCCTTTATCGCTCCGCGACTGGCCATCACCTGTTCGGCGAGTCAATTGTGGTGACCGATGATAACGGTACGCGCGCCGTCAGCGCCAGCGACACAATCAGCATCGTCATCGAACGGCTGGAGGCAAATGCTTCCGACGAAGGCCGTCGCGACCTCTTGAGCCGTGCTCATTCCAGCCGCCTGCTGGTTGAAGCCGCCCTTCAGGACCGCCAAGCTGATCTCGAAAAACTCATTGGCGAGGACGTTTCCTTTATCGAGGCGGAACAGGGCCTGATCGCCGGGCACGGCATTCACCCTTGCCCGAAAAGCCGCGATGGCATGACGGAAGAAGAGGGCAAGCGATATTCACCGGAATTCGCTGCAAGCTTTCCATTGCGCTGGTTTGCCATCGCCCGTGACATCTATCACGCGGGCCATTCCAATGGCTCGCCTTCTGTCGATGACTGGTTGAATGCAGTAGAGTCCGAAACGCTAGATGCTATGCGCAGCCGGTTGCCTGAGGGAGACTTTGCATTGCTGCCGGTGCACCCGTGGCAGGCGGATGCCATGCTGAAAGACGCAAACGTCGCCGCACTGGTGTCTTCGGGAAAAATCGTGGATTGCGGAGAGGCTGGAAAGCCTTGGTTTCCCACGTCCTCGGTCCGTACGCTTTATCGGCATGATGCGCCTTTCATGCTGAAGCTCTCGCTTGGCATTGGCATCACCAACTCCGTGCGCATCAATCTGGCGCGTGAGCTTCTGCGTGGCGATGACATGTATCGCTTCCGGGCAAGCGCGTTGGGGAGCGCTCTCGCAACTGACTATCCCGGTCTGAACTTCTTGCCCGACCCGGCCTATATCGGTGTTGCAGTGGGCGGCGAGGTAATCGATGGGCTGTCCGTGTCTATGCGCGAAAACCCGTTCCATGGCACAGAGGTTGACCGCAATGTCACGCTTCTGGCGGCGCTATGCGAGCATTTGCCGGAACGTGGCAGCCGGCTTGGGGTGTTGATCCGCAACCGGGCCGACATTGAAAACCGCCCGGTCGAGGCTGTCACGGACGACTGGTTCGCGCGTTTCCTCTCCGTCTTCGTAACGCCGGTGTTTGCGCTTTACCTGCGCCACGGTATCGCTATTGAAGCGCACCAGCAGAACATGCTGCTGGAAATTGCCGAGGGTTATCCTGCGGCGGCTTTTTACCGGGACAATCAAGGCTTCTTCCACCATGAGCGCGCCCACGGGCCGCTGTATGCGGCCATTCCGGGCATTGGCGAGCGCAGCGAATCCGTGTTTGGCGAGGACGCTGTGGACGAACGTGTGCTCTATTACGGCTTCATCAATTCAACGCTGGGCATGATCGGCGCGCTTGGTCGCGAAGGCCTGATCGACGAGCAACGGCTGATCGCGATGCTGCGCGAGGCGCTGGTGCAACTGGACGCGAAGGAAGGTAGCCAGTCACGCCTCGTCAGCAAGATGCTGGCACCGGTTCTGCAATGCAAGGCAAACCTCAGAACGCGGCTTGCGCAGATGGACGAGCTGGTCGGGCCGCTTGAAACGCAGTCCGTCTATCTGGAAATCCACAATCCGCTGTTTCAGAACGCCCGGGTGCAGGCCCATGGCTGATCTGACCACGGCCAGCAGCCAGTTTGCCTATTCGAGATACGATCCGGATATTGGCCGCACGGTCAGTTTCCGGATGCTGGACAAGAACTGCGATCTCGATCTGCTGTGGCGCTGGATGAACCAGCCGCATGTGGTGCCGCAATGGAAGATGGCAAAGCCGAAAGAGGACATTGCCGCCTACATCGACACCAATCTGGCCGATCCGCATCAGGACCCGTATATCGGCTTCATCGATGGCTCGCCTATGAGCTATTGGGAAGCCTATTGGGCGAAAGACGATATTCTCGGACGCCATTACCCGGCGGCGGAGAAGGATCGTGGCTGGCACATGCTGGTGGGGGAGCCATCCTTTCTGGGCCACGGCATCGCGCCTGCTGTCATCCGCGCCTTCACGCGTTTTCTGTTTCTGGATGATTCCGCCACCGAAAAGGTGGTGGGCGAACCGAGCGTGGCCGCCCGTCGCCTGCTTCGCTACGCCCCCGTCTGCGCCTTCGAGGAGCAGGGCGAAATCGATCTTCCGGACAAGCGTGCCAAGCTGATGTTTTGCCACAGGCAGCGTTTTACCGAACAATTTGGACTTTGATCATGACAACACTCGATCTGACCGGCGTCGGTATCGGGCCATTCAATCTTGGCCTTGCCTCGCTTCTGTCATCCCACCCGGAGGTTTCGGCCACGTTTCTGGAACGTAAACCGAGCTTTCGCTGGCATGAGGGCCTCATTCTTCCGGGCACCACGCTGCAGGTGCCGTTCCTTGCCGATCTCGTTTCCATGGCGGACCCGACGCATCGTTTGAGCTTCCTCAATTACCTTGCGGTGCACGACCGGCTGTACAAATTCTATTTCTATGAAAACTTCCTGATCCCGCGTCAGGAATATGATGATTACTGCCGCTGGGCATCGCAACAGCTTGAAAGCTGCCGGTTTGGTGAAAGTGTGATCGATGTACGGCACGATGCGGCCTCGCAAACATTCGTGACGGAGACGCGTTCTCCAACCGGCGCTGTGCGCAGTTATCACAGCCGCAACATCGCTTTGGGCATCGGCACCGCACCGCATTTGCCCGCATGGGCAGGGCTTCGCGGCAACGCGCCGATTTTCCATTCTGCCGAATTTGCAAAGCGAAAGGCCGAACTGACCAAGGCGCGTCGGGTCACCGTCATCGGTTCAGGCCAGAGTGCTGCCGAATGCGTGCTAGCGCTGTTCAACGAATTGACGCCTGAGAGGATTTCAGCCGGAGCTTCCATTCGCTGGATCACCCGTTCGGCAGGCTTCTTCCCCATGGAATATTCCAAGCTCGGTCTGGAATATTTCACGCCCGATTATATGCGTGCGTTCCACACGCTGCCGCGCTCGAAAAGACGCGATGTCGTTGCCGATCAGGGGCTGCTTTATAAAGGCATCAGCTTCTCGACCATCTCCGACATTTTTGACCTTCTCTATGAGCGCTCCATTGGCGGCCGCGATCCCGGCCTTTCCCTTTCGCCCAATTGCGAAGTCACCAATGTCGAAGGCACAGGCTTCTCCGGCGGCTTGAAGATTGGCGTCCGTCACAATCTTTCCGAGGAGGAAAGCATTGTCGAGGCCGATGCAATCGTGGCCGCGACAGGATATCGCCATGCGTGGCCGGAATGGCTGGACCGGCTGAAAGGCGATGTTCTGGAAACCTGTGAGCGCGGCGATCTCGTCGTTGGCGCGGATTTCCGGGCGCAACGCCGCGATGGTGGCAAGGGTGCCGTCTTCGTTCAGAACGCCGAAACTTTCCAGCATGGTGTCGGCGCGCCCGATCTTGGGCTCGGTGCATTCCGCAACGCTGTCATCATCAACCAGTTGCTCGAAAAAGAGCATTACCGGGTCACCGCACGCTCTGCATTCCAGAGCTTTGGAGTGCCACAAGACCCAGCCCAATCCTCGAAAATATCAGGAGATGTCTATGCCCGCGCCGTTTGAAGCACCCTTTCAGCCCGCCTTCGCACCGACCCTGTGGAAAGAAACATCCCGTCGCCTGCTGGCCAAGGTCATCGAAGAATTCGCCTATGAGCGCGTGTTCCCGGTGACGCAGGAAAAGTCCGGCCATTACCGGATCGAATTTTCCAACGCATCCTACAGCTTTAAGGCAAAGCGCTATGTGTTCGACAACCTTTCGGTCGAACCAAACAGCATCGTAAAACACGCCGATGGCATCGATACGCCCGTTCACGATCCACTCGCCTTTTGTGCAGAGGTGCTGCCAGAGCTTGGCGTAAAGCCGATGACGGTTGCCCATTTCATTCGCGAACTTGGCAATACGCTGGTCTCGGATGCCCATATCGCGGCCCGCGCCAGCAAGACGGGAGCCGAACTGGCCGAGCTGGACGACATCCGTATGGAAGGCGAGACGACCGGCCATCCTTGGGTCACGGTCAGCAAGGGGCGCATCGGTCTGGGTTATGCCGACTATCTGGCCTATACGCCGGAAAACCGTGCGGCGATGAAAATCGTCTGGATCGGCGTCAGCCGCGAGCGCGCGTCCTTTGTTGCTGAAGATGGCATGACGAATGAGACACTCGTTACTGATGCTGTTGGCGCTGAGACTTTCGCAGCCTTTGTCCAAAAGCTGGAAGCCGCCGGTGCATCATTGACGACACATGACATCATGCCGGTTCATCCGTGGCAGTGGGATCACATGATCGTGCCGCATTTCGCTGCGGATATTTCGTCGGGGCATATCGTTCTCCTGGGCGAGGGGGATGATCTCTACCTGCCGCAGCAGTCCGTCCGCACCATGTCGAATGTCAGCGCGCCGGCAAAGTCGACGCTGAAGCTGTGCATGACCATACTTAACACTGCGGTTTATCGTGGCATTCCGGGCAAGCGCGCCCTGACGGCGGCCCCCTTTACGACGTGGCTGGATAAGCTGCTGGCAGACGACCCTTTCCTATCCGAGGAATGCGGCCTTATTCTCCTCGGCGAACGCGCGGGCATGCATTATGTCCATCCGCAATTTTCTAACATTCCGGGTGCGCCTTACCAGTTTAATGAAATGCTGGGATGCCTGTGGCGCGATAGCCTTGCCGGTCACCTCAAAACCGGTGAGACCGGCATGCCATTGGCCGCCTTCATGCATGCGGGCAGCGATGGCAAGCCGGTTGTTCAGGCCTTGGCGGAAAAGGCTGGTGTCAGCGTTGAAACATGGATGGCGCGGTTCTTCGATGTTGTCTTGCCGCCCGTCTTCCATCTGCTCGCCCGTCACGGTCTGGCCTTCTCCGCCCACGGCCAGAATGCGACGCTGATTTTGAAAGACGGTCTGCCGGAGCGGCTGGCGCTGCGTGACTTCATCGATGATGTCATCGTATGCGACCTGAACTTCCCAGAGACTTCCAGCCTTCCAGCGAAAGTCGAGGACGTTCTCCTTCGCCTGCCGCCAGACTTCCTGATCCACTTCATTCAGACAACGCTCTTCGTTTGCGTCTTCCGCTACATGTCGGTGCTGCTGGACAAGAAATCCGGTCTTTCGGAAGAGGCATTCTGGGCCTTGGCTGGAGACGCCGTGAAGCGGTATCAGGCTCGGTTCCCTGACATGGCCGACCGCTTCGAGATTTTCGATCTGTTCGGTGACGAATATCCGAGGCTTTGCCTCAACCGCGTTCGCCTCTTCACCCATGGTTATGCCGATGATGACGAGCGTCCGGTGCCGGACTTCCAGGGCATGGTCAGCAATCCACTGGTCCATTTCGACCAGAAGAAAGAAGCAGCTTGAGCGAAGATTGAGGGCGCGAGCCCTCGGTCACACCTCTTCGTTTTGCCCTGTCATACGCCGCAAATCCGTGGGGCGTATGCCATACCGGCTGCGGAATGTGCGGTTGAAATAGGACAGGTCATTGAATCCGACGCTATAGACGATCTGGCTGATCGGCGTTGCCGCAGTGTCGGACAGGATCAGGGTCTTGGCCAGGACGAGCCGCCGTTCCAGCACATAGCGAGAGAATGTCGTGCCCGTCCGGCTGAAAATCTTCTGGATGGCTCGCGGCGTAATGCCTTCGGCCTTGGCGACATCGGTGATGGAAAATGAGCCATCCGCCAGATTGTCCTCAATCAACGCCTTCATCGTTTCCACCCGGTTTTGCGGCACATCCGGCGGGTTGGCATCGTCCTTCACCTGTTGCGCCAGAACCGGCAGCAGAGAATAGAAGTGCGCGACCATCATGCTGGCATGGTCTTTGTCCTGATGGTCTTGTCGCAACAGATAGCCCGCGTAATTCGTCAGCAGTTGTAGGGGCAGGCACTCCGCCTGAAACCGTCGCAGCAGCAGGCTATCGAGCGATTTCCGTACCGGTGCAATGGCAGAATGCGGCAGATGCGCACAATCGAACCTGCCGCCCTCTGGCAAAACAATTTCCGAAGACGTATCCGCTGGAAGCAGAATGACATCCCGCGATGCCAGCGTGAATGTCTGCTGACGATGATGCACGATCATCGGGCCATCAGTCGCGCGAAGCATAACGATATCAGGGGTGCCAATGCCGTTTGCGGTGAGGCGCAGCGGTGTTTTGGGGAGGTAGAGCGTTGCAAGCGAAAGATCGACGTGTTTCCAGAAAAGCCCGGTGACACCAGCCAGATCACCATCCTCGACTGTGATCGTCGCTTCACCCAGCATATCCAGCAAAATGGTGCGGCAAACGAGCCTGCTTTCCGAGTCGGGCAGCGAAATGGTCCCGAGTTTGAGAGGCCGAATTATTTCCATTAAAAATCAACCCGTCTTTATTGTTGATGTTCGCAATTATCCAAAACGTGTTCGTTCTCATCCAAGCGCTTCAACGTCTTAACTCATAAAACATGATAAAAATAGTCTTGTATTTTTCGCAGTTGGACGGCTGCGGGGATTTTTTGTGCATCGGGGGCGAAATGAACGGAAAATGGAATATTGGTGTTAGCCTGTTGGCTATCGCCGTTGCGACAGGGTTGCATGCAAATGCGAAAGCGCAGGATGCAGAGAGTGGTGGCGGTTCCACCGTTTTGGAGCCAATTGTTGTTACCGGCAGCCGCATACCGCAGCAAATCTCACGGACAGCCCGCACCATCTACGTTGTCGATAGCGATACACTCGCGGCGGAAGCTCGGTCTGGAAAATCGCTTCAGCAAATCCTCTCAGAAAAGGTTCCGAGTTTCGATCCGGCAAGTGAAGGTGCACGTACGGCGTACGGCCAGAACCTGCGAGGACGGACGGCGCTTATTCTTATCGATGGCGTCTCAATGAATTCCGCGCGCACACTCAGCCGCCAGTTTGATGCTATCGATCCATTTAATGTGGAGCGTATCGAGGTTCTTTCAGGCGCAACCGCGATCTATGGTGGCAATGCAACGGGTGGCGTCATCAACATCATTACAAAAAAGGGCAAGGACGCAGAAGAGGGCGTCCATGGCGAAGTGACGACAGGGCTTGGCACAGGCTTTGGTGAAACGCGCGACATTGATCGAAATGCTGCGGGTGCTGTCACATATAATAGTGAAAATTGGGATGCTCGTCTCTCGGTCGCCGGAAACCAAACTGGAGCATTCTACGATGGCTCCGGTACCATGATAACACCGGATATCACACAAACATCTACTGCCTTCAACAAGCGGGTAGATGTTATGGGGAGCGTCGGTGTACAGATCGACGATGCTAAACGTTTAGAGGTAACCGGTCAGTTTTTTGACAGTGGGCAGAACTCCCCCTTTGGTTTGTATCTGGGGCCGTCTACAACAGTACCGGGTTTGGGGACAGTGCCGGGAGGCATATTAAATTCCTCTCTATTGGAAACCCGTGATGGCTACCAGTCAGATTTTGATCCCCGCACTCGTCGTGCGATGGTCAACGCAACCTATACAGACAGTGATTTTCTCGGGCAGGAGCTTCTCGTTCAAGGTAGCTTCCGTCGAGAAGAAATTCAGTTTCATCCATTTCCAGGCACTTCGCCTTCCTTTTACTTCGGCGGTAGTTCCCAGAATACGGATTACTATAGCCTGAAGGCGTCGATGATATCCGAACCTCTTGATGGATTGAAGGTAACTTACGGTATCGATGCTGATCGGGATTCCTTCAAGTCAAAACAGAATATTTTTGACCTCAGCACGGCGTTGCAAACAGGAGGCATGGATTTCAATACGATCGGTATCACTGGGCTTTATCCTGATATCGATGTTTCCACTGTCGCTGGATTTGTTCAGGCATCTTATGAAGCAACAGATCGACTGACAATCAATGGCGGTGTCCGTTACCAATATGTCACGACAGAAGTATCAGACTTCGTCGGCGCACCACAACAAATCGCGATGCTCAATGGTACTGGATCATCGGCGGACAAGATACCAGGTGGAGATGTCAGTTACGACGCTATTCTCTTTAATGCGGGGGCAACATACGAACTGACGAACACGCAGCAGGTCTACGCCAATTTCAGCCAGGGTTTTGAACTTCCTGATCCGGCGAAATATTACGGCAGAGGAAGTTACACCTTAGCCGGTGGCCATTACACGCTGGTGAACAGCGTGAATGTCGGCGATTCCGCACTTCAAGCGATTAAAACCAATTCCGTTGAGTTGGGATATCGTTTTGACGACGGCACCTACACTTTTGAAACGGCGGGATACTATTCGCTGTCAGACCGCTCGATTGTCCTCAACAATACGACGCTTGCCGTCGACACGGTTGATCAGGATCGTCGAGTCTATGGTATCGAAGCCAGCGCCAGCGTGAAACTGGACCATGGTTTCGACGTGGGTGCATCGGGCCACTGGGTTAAGACGGAAGTCAAAACCGATGACGGCTGGGAAAAGGAATCCATCGGCACCGCAAGTGTTTCCAAGTTGGGTAGTTATGTCGGTTGGACAAAAGATAGCTTCAACGTGAAACTTTCGGGGCAGCACATCTTTAGTTTGAGTGACGATAAAGGCAAGGAGATCGACCCGTACACACTCTTTGATCTGACAGGTGCGTATCGGTTTGAAGAGCAGAATACGACCTTGCGCTTCGGCGTCATGAATGTGTTTGACACGGAGTACACGACTGTGTGGAGCGCGCGTGCGAAAGCACTCTATGGCTCTTTGGCAAATGAAGCCGTCTTCGACTACAAGGGGCGCGGTCGTACTTTCGCCGTGTCGCTAACGAAAGTCTTCTGATGGATCATCAGGGTGACATACGGCACGGTATCGTCAACACCCTAGGACGCCCTTTATCGGCTTGGGCGTCCGACCCTGTCGTGTATCAAGCCTTTTGCCTCGACGGTCCGCATGCCGTCGAGGTGCGTCGAAGAGATTTTGTCTTGCTCGTCTCCTCCGAACGAGGAGCGAATGCTACGTTCCGGTTTGCTCTGAACGGTTCTCATGCGCATATTGAGCTTGTCGATATTTCAAGCGATGTGGGTAGCCGCTGGCGGTTGGTGAGTGCCGTTTTCGAGTATCTGTTTTCTTCACTGCCCGCGCTTCAATCTTTGGTGCTCAAGGATGAGGCGTGGTTCGGTTTTCGCGATGAGTTATCCCGCAACGGAATTTGGCTGCAGGAGAATGCGTCGGCTACGGAGCTGGTGGTGCTTGCAGATATGTTCTGGCAGACCACCGGCTTGTGGACGTCGTCTGCCCCAGCCGCTTTCCCACGGCATGATATTTTCGATGGTAGGATAGCCCATCCCTTGCGGCCATCAAAGCCAAAGGGAACAGTCTACGCTCGCTACATTCCCTGGTTAGGCGGCTTGTTTTCGCTCGATGTGGCTACGCTTGACGATCTGCCCATCGTTCATCGCTGGATGAATGATCCACGGGTGAACGAGTTCTGGCACGAGGCTGGCGACGAAGACCGGCATCGCCGCTATCTGGAGGGCATGTTTGCCGATCCACATATCATGCCACTGATCGGCCGTTTCGATGGCAAGGCATTCGCCTATTTCGAAGTCTATTGGGCTAAAGAAGATATTGTCGGCACATTCTGCGACGCCGGAGATTATGACAGAGGCTGCCATTTGATCGTCGGGGATGAAGCTTGCCGTGGTCGTAACTGGTTCACCGCATGGCTGCCTTCACTTCTCCACTTCATGTTTCTGGACGACCCCCGCACGCAATCTATCGTGCAGGAGCCAAGCAGCAACCATCATCGGCAATTGCGCAATCTCCAAAAATCAGGCTTTTCCCATGTGAAGAGCGTCAATCTGCCGACGAAGCACGCAGCGATCATGGCCATCACCCGCCAGAGATTTTTTGCGGATCGCTTGTGGCACGCTGCCGATTAAGCAGGCACGACTGCGCAACCCTTGTTAATCATTTAAGCAAATTCGTATATACATTCGGGCCGTAGAGTGTAATTTTACGCCATCGCTTACTGGTTGCAGGATTCGGGTTTGAAGATATCGGTCATCCTCAAAACGCTCAACGAAGAGAAGCGCATTGCAGCGGCTATCGAAAGCGTCATGGCTGCTTTGCAGGGCATGGAAGGCGAGATTATCGTTGCCGATAGTGGGTCGCGGGACAGGACTGTTGAGATCGCCTCCGGCTATCCCGTCATCATCGCACAAATAGAAGCGCCTGCCAAAGCCAGTTGCGGCATTGGTCCGCAGCTTGGATTTCAGTACAGCAAAGGCGAATTTGTTTGCCTGATGGATGGCGATATGCTGCTGGATGCGGCGTTTTTGCCCGCCGCTTTGGACTATCTGAATGACAACCCGAAGGTCGCAGGCGTGAGTGGGCATGTCAATGAGGTCAATCTCGACAATCTCGAATTCACCCGGCGGGTGCAGCGAAACGCACCGGAAAATCGCAGTGGTGTTCTTGATCGCCTGAATGGGGGCGGGCTTTATCGGCGTGCGGCGATTGAAGAGGTGGGATATTTTTCCGATCGAAATCTTCATGGCTATGAGGAGTTCGATCTGGGTCAGCGTCTGCGCATGCGCGGCTGGACGCTTTACCGTCTCGACAGAAAATTTGTCGATCACTTCGGCCACAGCATCAATTCCTATGTGCTGCTGACACGCCGCTGGTCCTCGAAATATCTTCGCGGCGTCGGAGAGCTATTGCGGGCCGGGTCGGAACAGTCGCGATTGAAAGCTTTGACCAATGAGCTTTCCGAGATACGGCTGTGGTTCGGTGTTTATCTGTGGTGGGCCATATTGCTGGTGTGTCTGATTGCAGGCTTTTTCAGTGGCTACGGCTTCATCGCATTCCTCGTTGCCCTTCTTCTCCCGGTCGCTCTCATGAGCATCAAGCAGAAAAGCCTGTCTTTGGGGTTCTATGCCGTTGTTGCTTGGTGCTTCCATGCCGCGGCCTTGCCGCTCGGCTTCTTCGGCTCTCGCCAGCCGCCGGATCGATGGATCGAAAGCAAACTTCTGAAGTCGCAATGAAGCATACCGTTTTAGCCAGCTTCCTCGCCTGCCTGCTGTTTTGTCAGCAGGTTCGTGCGGCTGAATGGCTGCCCGTGCAGGAAGTGTCGCTGGAAGTTCAGCCCGGCAGTCCGCTGGATTTCTCCACCATTCTTCCTAACTCGCCTATCAATGACGCCGCCCGGATTGTCATCAATTCCGCCGGGAAACTGGCGAAGGCTGGTGAAAGCGAGACAACTCAGCGCTTCCTTTGCGCCTCTCTGGCATGGAGCCCCGCATCCGGTGGGTTTCCCGACCACGTAACGGCAGATCGCTATGCGGCGCAACTGAAGATGCACGGCTATAACATTGCGCGTTTTCACTATGTCGATGCAGCGCTGATGGAAGGACGCACGGTAGATTTCGATTTTAATCCGGAGGTTCTCGACCGCATCCATTATCTTATGGCCGCGTTGAAGCGGAGCGGCATCTATTGGATCATGGACGGGCTCAGCTCATCGCGCGGAGCCTTTGGCGGTTTTGATGATCGTTGGGAGGTGAAGGGCGATCTGAAGCTGGGTGTTCAGATCGATGATGCGGATTTTGATCACTGGCTCAAGTTCCAGCAGCTCGTTCTGGCCAAGGTCAATCCTTATACCGGTGTAGCGCCTATTCGTGATCCAGCCCTCGTCGCAATCGTGCCGTTCAACGAGAACGGTCTGGAGTTCGACTCCATGATGCAGGAGAATGTGCGGGGCAGCGTGTTTTCCGAGCGCCTGAAGCCGCTGTTCAACGATTGGCTTTTCAAGAAATACAGCACGACGGAAGCGCTTGCCGCGAAGTGGGGATGGTGGGTCACGAGCGGCGATCTTTCCAACCGGTCCATCGCTTTGCCAACCAATCGTTACGAGCGCAGTGAGCGGATGCGCGACCTGCAATCCTTTTTCATCGATGTGGAGCATCAGGCCACAGGGCGGATGACAAAGGCGCTTCGGGACCTCGGCTTTCAGGGCATCATTCTTCCCTATAACAATTGGCCGACGATTCAGACTGGAGTTACCCGCAGCATTCAGGATGCGGTGGCAATGAACACCTATCAGGATTGGGTCGATTCCTACGCGCCGGGCACCAGCATTCAGGGCAAAAGCTCTCTGGAAGACGGCCTTCTTTATCTCAGAACCATAGGGGCTGCGCGTTGGCTGGGGCGGCCGTTTTTTGTGACCGAGTATGACCATCTGTTCTGGAGCCCTTATCGATATGAGGCAGGGCTTGCCGCGCCTGCCTTCGCTGCTTTGCAGGACTGGGACGTGTTGTGCAGGCATGCCCACGGTCCCATCGTCCTGTCTTATGGCGAAGATGTTCCGCACAAAAAACAGATGCTTCCCTATGCCATTGCGCTCGATCCCGTCGCGCGTGCCGGGGAAACATTGAGCGCGCTCGTCTTTCGAAGGGGCGATGCGACAGCGGCCTCGCTCCGCATCCCGTTTCTCGTCGATGGGCAGGCGGGTTTACCTGATGGCATCAACGATATGGAGCCGGAGATGTTGACCCGCCTCGGATTGGTCGGGGCAATCGGCCTTCATTCCGCGAATGGCGGAGATGGTACTGTCGCCGTTCAACCCGTGCGCAGCGGCCAGACGCCGATGCAAATCGTCGCACAATTGAAACAGGCAGGCACCCTGGATGCAGCCCACCCAACCGATCTCGAGCAGGGACGTGTTGTCAGCCAAACCGGCGAATTACAGCTGGATGCGCCGGAGAAAAGCCTTGCGCTACGCTCCCCCAAGACCGAGGCGCTGGCCTTTGAGAAGATCGATACGCCCGTCGATCTTGGCTTTGCCACTTTGCAATCGGCAGATGGGCATGGGTTGTTCGCAACGTCATCGCTGGATGACCTGCCGCTGGAAAGCAGCAAGAGACAATTGCTGATCATGGCTTCCGATGCTCACAATACGGGCATGACGTTTCGAGATGCGGATGAACGCGTTATCGAGGACTTTGGGCGTCTTCCGGTCATGATCCGCCGGATGGAGATCGGTCTAAAATTCAAAGCCGCTGGTCCTTTCAGGATTTCTCCGGTCGGTCTGGATGGACGAGTTTATCCACCGGTGATTACTGCGGCAGGCGCGGAGGTGGTGACGCTGACCAATGATACGCCTCAAGGGCCGACCACTTATTTTCTTCTCGAAAAAATCACTCAGTAAAAATCCCGCACCAGACGGCTCCAGCTTTCACCGGCGATGCCGCCAATATAGGCCTGGCCGCTGAGCATGGCCTGCCTGAATTCAGAGGAGCGGGAGGAAGCGGAAACGCCGGTAACGTGCCGATACCAGATGCCGTTATATTTCGACAAGGACGGTATCATTTCCGGTCTAAGCTGGGCGGAAGCGAAGGCGAAGCCAGCCTCTTTCAGTGCCGCGAAAGCGGTCTCCAACACCGCGTCCTGTTTGCCATCATGCGCTAGAAAGTCGAGGATTTGCGCTTCACCACCGCGCGCGCCGGCGAAAGAGAAGACGCCGCAGATATCGCCATTTTCGTCATGCACCTGTGCAAGAGCGAGCTTGCCACGGCCACTTGGACCGCTTGAAGCGTTGATCGTCCACTCAATCTCCTCGGGTGTGTAGACTGGTGCGACTACGTAGCTGCTGAGGAAACGATTGGCGTATTCTGCGAAGACAGCAGGCGTTGCCTGCGAGGCGGTATATCCTTCCTGCGTTGTCGTCTCTGCAAGAGTGACAGGTTCATGCAGCGCGCCTGCGCTCAAAATGAACGGATATTTGTGCGAGATACGACGCCGGATATAGCCCAACGCAGATGGTAAAGGCTTGAAGAGCTTGTACCAGCGCAGGCCCTGGACCGGCAGTTCTGTGCCGCCAATGGCCTTCAGGTGGGAAATGCTGACGGGGGCGGCGCTATCGGAAAAGCTGATCTGGTTCGCGCGCGGCCGTAGCTGAAAAATAAGCGACGCAATGCCGCGCGGATTGGCATCCTCTGCTGCCATGAAGGTGCAGGCCAGCCGTGCGATCACCCTTTCCTCGCCGATGCGATAGGAAAGCGGCAAGGTCGTCAGTGCGCTTTTGACATTGCCGGCATAATCGACAGATACCATGCTGCCGTTTTCAGGCGTATAGTTTGGGTGCGAAAACAGGAGTTGGGACATGTAAGCGCTAAGGTCCGCCTTATCCGGCTTGGTGCGTTTTCGGAAGACGCTGGCAAACAGGTCGGCGATTTGAGGCACGTCAGCCGGTTCCGCAGGTCTGATCTTGGTAGCGTTATCTGGTGTCATGGCTGGACCTCCCGACTTTTTTCCAGTGAGCGCGTGACATGGACTTTGACGACGATCCATGCCGCCACGACGATGCTCAGCTCAATCATGTAACCTGCGATGAAAATGCCGTAGGGCGGCCAGGCCCAAGCGGCGGCTCCGATAAGGATCGCGCCGATGCCGTTGGACAGGTTCAAAACCCATGCGCGTGACGAATGCCGACCCGCTGCTCCCAGCAAATCCACGGCGATAGACCAGACGGCGACCAGAACGATGAGCCACGCCATGATCCGCAGGAAATGCGGCAGGGAGACATATTCCGGGCCGAAGATCAAAGGCATGAAGGAGGCGGAGACGTAAATCACGATGGCCGCCACGAGACCGAGCGCGAGAGCCACGCCAAGAATACGGATTGTCAGGCGAAAGGCGTTGTGAATGCCGGTCATACTGGCCACGGCAAGGCGTGGATAAACCAGTCGGTTCAGCGCATCGATGGCCATGTAGCTGCTGTCTGTAATTCGGCGCGCAACGCCGTAGCTGCCCACCAGTTCGGCACCGGCCACAAAGCCAAGCACCAGCAAATCGACATTCTGGCGGATGGCACGGAAAATAAAGGGCGTCGCGAACAAAAGCCCAAGCCGGATTTCGTCTCGCTCGATGACATATTTGGGACGCCCGATGCGAAACGCGATGAAGGCATAAAGAATGAGTGTGACGAGATGGGCCGCAAGCTGCCACGTCGCCCAGCTTTCAACCGTTGAAACATGGAACGCAAAACAGGCGAGCGCTGCCGTAACCGTGCGAATGAAAGCGAAGCCGACGACGGAAGCGTTGGCGGCGCCGTATTTGCCATGGGCGAGAAAAATGCTTTCGCCCAGCATGATCAGCCGCACCAGCACGACATTGGTCAGCACCAGCTGAAAGGTGGTCAGAACGCTTTGGCTGGTCGTTTCGCCGAAACTTATGAATTCCGGCAATACGGCTGTGCCGAGCGCCACCAGAACTGCACCGCTGACGAAGGTGAGGATGAGGTTGTGGCCGAAAATGCGCGGGAAACAGTTGGGGTCCTGCGGCACGCGTCGCACAAGGCATTCCGATGCACCAAGGCCGCATAAATGCACGGCGATGCTGGTGATGGCGATGAAAGAGACATAGCGCCCGAATTCCTCCGCACCGAAGGAGCGTGCCAGAATCGCGAAGGTGACGAGCTGCGCCGCATTGGCAATCAACAGGCTGGCCGAGGATGCGCTGTAGGACAGCAGCATGCCGATCAACCGTGACTTGTCCTTTTTATCGCTGCTGCTCATACGGTTCATCTCCATGCCGCAAAAATAGACGTGCTGTAAACTATTTATCAGCGGACTATGTGATTTAGTAAGATCGTATATACTAAAAACGTTTCGTTTTGATTGATATAGGGGTTACGGTAGCGCATGTACGAGTACCCAGCCGAAAAGCGGGCGAAACCCGTTTTTGACGATTCAGCGCCTCGCGTAAGCGTTCACCCACGCGGTTCGACCACTGCCGAACCCTTGATAACGCCTGCAAAACTGCTGATATGGCTCCGGCGTGGCCTGCTGTTTATCGTTATTTTTGCACTTCTTGGTGGTGTGATTGCGGTTGGTTTTGGAATGGCGGTGAAGCCGCGCTACACATCCAGCATGGACATTCTTTTGCCGCCACCCACGGGTCAGGTGGTGCCGAATGAACTGACGACACCCAATATTCAAAGCGACGCGCAAATTCTGGATATTTCGAGCAAGCTGCTGCTGATCACCTCCGGCAATGTCCTGCGTCGGACCGTCGAGCGCGAGAATCTTCAGCAATTGCCTGAATTCAATTCCGCCGTCGATACCGAGGAAGGGCTGTTCAGTTGGCTTAAACCGGCAAGCCCAGCCCCCGCAGATGATGGCGTGGTCGTTGCCATGCGTAACCTTGCCAAGCGCATCAAGGTCGCGCGACAGGGCGGCACTTATCTGGTCTCCATCAGCCTCTGGACCCGAGATTCCGGCAGGTCGGTCAGTGTGCTCTCAACACTGGCCCAGTCTTTCCGTGAAGAGTTGGAGGCAACACAGACCGACCTTGCCAAAAATGCAAGCCAGGCTCTTTCCAACCGGCTTGAGGAGTTGAGGCAGGCGGCAACGCAGGCGGCAAATGCCGTCGTGCAGTTCCGTCAGGATAACAATCTTCAAAATCTCGGCGGCACTGGCTCCGTTAATATTCAGAGCGTCTCGCAACTGAACACGCTTTTGAACGAGGCGTCGTCGCGGCTGTCAGACGTTCAGTCACGTTACCGCCGTCTCAGCCAACCGGCCGCCGATGGCGTGGCGCCTTCCGACACGCTGGATTCGCCGACGCTGATTGCACTGCGGTCGCAATATAGCGTGCTGAAGCAGCAATATGAGGAACTGGCGCTGACTTACGGCACACGTTATCCAAGGCTTGTCAGCGCGCGTGCACAGCTCGGTACGCTAAGGGCTGAAATGGCGCGGGAGACGGAGAGGTCGCTACAGACCATTCAAGTCGATCTCAACCAGGCGGAAAACTCCGTTGCGACGCTGCGCACCCAGCTTGAAGAAGCGCAGAAACGAGTCTCCACCGATGACAGCGCGCAGGTTCAGTTGCAGGAGCTGGAGCGCAACAGCCAGGCAAAATCCGCACTTTACGATACGTTCCTGAAACGCGTTGGGGAAACCAGCGAGCAGCAGCAGATCAGCGTCTCAAACCTGCGTATCGTCACAGAACCCGTGCCACCGGAAAAGCGCAGCTGGCCACCGCCAACATTGCTTCTTGCCATTGGTGGCGTTCTCGCTGGCCTGATCCTCGGCGTCATCGCCGTTCTGGCAACACGTCTCTTCATCGTTTTCAAACAGAACAATTGGCGTTTTGAGCGAGTAAGCTGATGCAGAAAGCGGCGGCGTTGGGGGTGGACGGAACGGGGCTTCAAGCCAGGATCAGAACGCTGGTCTTCATGGGCCTCTTCCTGTTTTTCTGGATCACCACCAATCCCTTTGTTGATCTCGTCAGCGTCGAGGCAAGCGGGTCGGATGCCACCGGCGGCTCCAATCTCATCAACCAGCTGACCTTTCTCGTTTTGACGTTGCTGACGGTCTATGCCGCGCTCACCCACCCCCTGCGGTCGCGAATATGCCAGCCGCAATGGCTCGTTATTGCCCTGTTTTCATGGTTCCTGATCTCGTCTGCTCTTTCGCATTATCCGGTCGATGGGATCAAAAGAACGATCCTTGCCATATTGACTTGCGCCAATGCGGGAATGTTCCTGCTGCTTCCGCGTTCCGAACAGCAGTTCGCACGGCTGATGTTGATCGGAACGGCCATTACGCTTGGAATGGCCTATTTTGGCGTGATTTTTCTGCCACGGCTGTCCATCCATCAGGCGGACGAGTTGATTGAGCCCATGAATGCGGGCTTCTGGAGAGGGCAATATTCCCACAAAAATCTGGCTGCCGCCGTCATGCTGGTGGCCGCGTTCTTCGGGCTCTATTTTCGCAGTGTCGGTTACAAAAAGAGCGGGCTCGCGGTCATCGTCCTGTCCGTCTTCTTCCTCATTCAGACGGGCGGTAAATCCTCGACCGCCATGCTGCCGCTGATCCTTGGTCTGCAATGGGTCTTCGAGAAATTCCGCTGGACCAGATGGCCCATTGCTGTCGGCGGTATTCTGGCATTCAATCTCCTGGCTCTCGGCGCTGCACAGTCCGAAGGCTTTCGCGGATTGATCGCGGCACTCGGCGTCGATCCCACTTTCACCAACAGAACCGACATCTGGAAGATCGCCTTTGACGCCATCACCCAGTCGCCCATTCTTGGCTACGGGTTCCAAGGCTTCTGGCAAACCTCTGATATCACGCAGAGTTCTGCCGGTCTGGAAACATGGGCGGTGAAGGCATTCAACGGGCATAACGCCTATGTCGATGCCCTGCTGACGACTGGAATTCCGGGGTTTCTCCTGACCGTCGCATTGGTGATTTTCGTGCCTCTGCGCGCGGTGGGGCGGCTTGGGCCAGCTCCGAATAGCCCCGCGCTGTCGCGCTTGTTCATGCGTGTGTGGCTCTACGTCATTTATGCCGGTTGTCTCGAAGTCATATTCTTTCAAAGCGGCAGCCCAATCTGCTTTTTCCTGCTGGTTTCCATTTTCGGGCTGGAAATGCAGTCGCGCATGAACCTTGTGGAAGAGCGGAAAGCCGAGTGGGAGGGGAAACATGCTGTTGCTGTCTAAGGCATTTTCGAAGCTGCAGTATGTGCGGGATCGCGTCGCGGAGCGGGCCGTCCGCGCCTTTCCCGTTTCCACATTGAACGTGATGTGCACGCGTCCTATCGTGTCCTTCACCTTCGACGATGTGCCCGAAACAGCGCATTCCGCAGGCGCGCGTATTCTTGACGAACATGGCGTCAAGGGAACGTTTTACATCGCGGGTGGTCTCCTAGGCAACAAGGAGCCGGACCGCGAACTGATCTCGGTTGAAGGCTGCAAGCTG
Organism: Agrobacterium vacciniicorymbosi; assembly: GCF_040427045.1. Lineage (NCBI taxonomy): Bacteria > Pseudomonadati > Pseudomonadota > Alphaproteobacteria > Hyphomicrobiales > Rhizobiaceae > Agrobacterium > Agrobacterium vacciniicorymbosi. Next base: position 207,161 of record NZ_JBETMF010000007.1, on the reverse strand, counting down.
CTTGCGGATGCCGGTCACGAAATTGGATGTCACACCTTCGCGCACAGGGCAGTGCGTACCCTGTCGAGCGCGGCGCTGGAACGCGATCTCGACCGCAACAGGAACATGCTGGACAGCTTCGATCCCAACATCGGGAGACGAAACTTTGCCTATCCCTATAATCAAGGCTCCCTTCGCCATCGGCAGGCCTTTGCGAAGCGCTATACGACAGCGCGCGCTGGTGGAGATCGTATCAATCGCGGCGTGGTCAATCGCTCCTATCTCTGGGGCATGGAGATAAGACAGCCGGAAAGCGATGCTCTGGCTCTGACCAGTCAGATCGATACCGTGGTTGCGCAGCCGGGCTGGCTGATTTTCTTCACGCATGATGTGAGCGAAACGCCGACCCCCTATGGCTGTCGGCCTGAAACCTTCGCCACGCTCGTTGATTACGCCGTCTCAAAGGGCTGTCTTGTCTTGCCCGTGCGTGACGCCCTTCAGCACATTGCAGAATAGGAACGCCGGAGGATGGCAGGGACGCTGCTTGCAATCAACAACTACTTCTACCGCCGTGGCGGCGCAGAGGCGATCTTTCTCGACCAGATGGATATGTTCGAGCGTGCAGGCTGGCAGGCGGTGCCGTTTTCCATGCAGCATCCCAACAATCTGAGTTCGGATTGGTCATCCTATTTCATTCCCGAGATCGAGTTCGGTCGCCAAAGCGGCTTGATGACCAAGGTCGAGCATAGTCTGGAGGTCATTTATTCAAGAAAAGCGCGCGCCCATTTGAACCGTCTGATCGATGCGGTGCGCCCAGATGTCGCCCATGCCCACAATGTCTATCACCATATTTCCCCTTCGATTTTTCCGCTTCTGAAGAAAAGGGGAATACCGACGGTTCTAACGGCGCATGACCTGAAGCTGGCCTGTCCGGCCTACAAGATGCTGTCGCCGCAGGGCATCTGTGAGAAATGCAAGGGCGGCAAAATATACAACGTGCTCGTCAATCGCTGCATGAAGGAATCCGTGGCGCTGAGCGGCCTTGTGATGGTGGAGACGGCGGTTCACCGCACGCTCGGCCTCTATCGCAACCATTTGGACAAGATCATCGTCCCCAGCCGGTTCTATCAGGCCAAACTCATGGAATGGGGTTGGCCCAGCGAGCAGCTTGTCCACATTCCAAACTTCGTGGATCAGTCGATCACCGACCATCCAGTTTCGGTCGATGAAGGCAACTATTTCCTGTTTGCCGGGCGGTTGGCACCTGAAAAGGGCATCGCGACGCTGATCAAGGCGGCGGGTCTCTCTGGACAACGTCTTCGCATCGCAGGTACAGGGCCAGACGAGGCAGCACTTCGTGCATTGGCGCAGGAGGCCAGTGCGGAGGTGGAGTTTCTGGGCTATATGACGGGACGGGCGCTGCATGAAACGATTGCTGGCGCTAAGGCTCTTGTGCTGCCATCCGAGTGGTATGAAAACGCGCCTGTGAGCCTGCTTGAAGCCTATGCCCTTGGTCGCCCTGTCATCGGCACCAATATTGGCGGTATTCCGGAATTGATCAGGGACGGTGAGACCGGCCTGATTGCACAGCCATCCGATCCGCAGGATCTGGCTCGGGCGCTGACCTCCATGAGCGATATGTCAGAAAGCGCGCGCCGGGACATGGGCGCTCGCGGTCGTGCCTGGGTGCAGCAGGATTTTTCGCAGGCTGCCTATCTGGATCGCACGACGACGCTCTACCGCGAACTCGGCGTTCGGCCTTGAGGCTTCAAGGATACCGGCTGATGATGACGGCATCCAGCATGTGCATGTCCATGTCCGGCGAACGAAACCGATTTGCAAGGCCAGCCGTCAGCATTTTGCGCTGATCTTCTGGGATCGATTTTGCTGCAATCACCTCGATATCCACCCATCCATTTCGCTCGAATGCCCTGACATAGTCGATCGGACGTTTGCGGTTCGGTTGGCCGGGAAAGGCGAGCAGCGTATAGAACCAGTCGGAAAAACGATAGATGTTGTTGGGATCATGTTGGCGGATAGCGTTGGTGTGTGTCTGAAGATCGACGATGTGCAGGCTGACGCAGCCGCTTTTTGCGACCTTGGTCAGGCCATCTATGGTCGTCTCGATGGCGTCGAAATGCTCGAAGGCGGCGCAACTGAGGATGAGATCGAATGTCTGCCCTTTGCAGATGGCCGGAATGTCAAAGCTGGCATCCACATGATATTGAAAGAGCGGAGAAAAATCGTCCAGCACGGCATTGGCAGCTTTGATGTCATCAGGCTGCATCGTGCCATTGAAACGCGCAATTGCATCGCGCCTGAAGTCTCCGGTCTCGCCCGCCGCCAGCCTGAAGGCATCCACTGCCGTATAGGACTTCGCGCCATGGGCAAGCAAAAGCCCGCCCGTCGCCAGCGAAGATCCCGGCCCAAGCTCTAGTACCGCACGGTCTCTGACCGAAACATCCGCAGGCAAAAACCTGAGCCATGATTGCATGACATCATGGACATAGTCGATCCGGGCATCGCGGTCGTCTGCAGATACTGTGTTGGGCTTGCGATACCCCATCAAGCGATGCTTGGCCCAGACGCTGAACAGGATCATAGCGCCGAAAATTTTGAACAGAAAATTCCGTAAGAAAATTGGCATTTCCAGACCCGTGCAATGTTGAATTCAGCCGGTTCGTCGGCATTTCAGATATTTACGCGCCGATATTCAAGGGCCGCGTCAACATCCATGCAATCGTAGAGGGGAATTAGTTATTTTAGAATTTACTGCAATACACTAAATCTGCAAATGCCGGATCCAATCCAGTGCGCGGTCCGATACAGCGGAGAGGTGTGGTTCGATGCAGTCTTCAGACGTTACACACAGCGGGTCGGCAGTGCCGGTCACGGTCGTTCTCGATCAAGGCACTGCTCGAAGACCGGCGAACCGATATGAAAACATTGATGCCCTTCGTGCAATTGCCGCCCTTGCAGTGGTGGTTCAGCACTTCTTCGGCGACATCATTCGGGAGGCAACGGATCAGCAGGGTGTCGCGGTCCATGTTGCCTCGTCCAGCGTCTCATATTTCGATGCCGGTCGGTTTGGCGTGGTCCTGTTCTTTCTCATCAGCGGGTTCGTCGTTCCCTTCAGCATCAAGGGAAGTTATCCGCTACATCGCTTTGCAATATCGAGATTTGTCCGGCTTTTTCCCGCCATGTGGCTGGCGCTTTTCTGCCTGGCGGCTGCGTCACTCTTCCACGGCCAAACGCTTTCGCTGCCCACATTTCTGGCGAATATGACGATGCTGCCAGCTTCATTCCGCCAGCCATGGATGTCCGGCGCTTACTGGACCCTCACCATCGAACTGGTATTTTACGCCCTGTCCGCAGGCCTTTTTGCATTGGGCGCGCTTTACCGGCCCGCGATTATTGCGCTCTTCGCCATATTGCTCGCGCTGGCCACCGCCATTCCCATTCTGTTGCGATCCTACGGGATATCGCTGCCCGTTCAATATATCAGCCTGCACGTTTCCTTTCTCTATCTCGGCTTGCTGCTGCGGATGACGCTGATCGACAGGCTTGCGGGTGCTAAGTTCGGCGCAATAGGCGTGCTGCTCACGCAGGCCATTATTCTTCTGACAATCGGGGAATTCTCCCTGTCGCGGCAGGATGGTTTCTTTCTGGTCGGGTCCGTTCCGATCCTGATCAGCTATGTCGCCGCACTTTGTGTCTTCGTGTTTTCGGTCAAAACGGGAATGCCAAACCACCCACTGCTCTCATGGCTCGGCGCGCTCAGCTATTCGATCTATCTGTTCCACGGCATCGCGGCACTTCTGGTTTTTGCGTTCCTGCCGCTCACGGGCACATGGGCGGACCTACCCATAGGGATTACCAGCCTCGTCCTCACCATCCTTATCTCAGTCTTCGTCTACGAGTATTTGGAGAAGCCAATGATCAACCTTGGGTATAGGTTTATTAGGCGTGAGGATAATACTGAGTCGAAGATAGCCGTCTAGAAGACGGGTTTCCACAGCCACGCCGTTTACTATGTCGGTGAGTTCAGAAGGGTGATGTTGCGACCCCACTAGCCTAATCCTCATTTTAAGTTATTATATCCTAATGTTCTAATGTAATTAGGAGCGGGTTATGGATTACGGTCACACGCAAGACGATCAGCCTGCACTTGAGGTGGAAGAGACCGCTGATCGCCGGGATGAAGATAAGCGGATGCTCGATCAAATGCGCATCTGCATGATCGGTTTGCGCGGCATACCGAACGTGCAGGGCGGGGTCGAAACCCATGTCGAGCAGCTGGTTTCCAACCTTGTCGATCTGGGTGCGGACGTGCATGTCTTTGCCCGCAAAAACTATGTAGCCGACACCAAGCCTTACATCTGGCGCGGCATCACCGTTCATCCATTATGGGCACCACGCAGCACCCGGTTCGAGGCGATTTTTCATACCGCCCTTGCCTTGGTGAAAGCACGGTTTCTGCACCCGGATATCGTCCACATTCACGCAGTCGGGCCGTCTCTGGTAGCGCCGCTGGCGCGCATACTGGGCCTGCGCGTGGTCTTTACTCATCATGGTTATGACTATGACCGCGAGAAATGGAATTCGTTTGAAAAGCGGGTCTTGCAGCTTGGCGAATGGGCCGGAATGCGCTTCTCGCATGCGCGTATCGCTATTGCCAAACATATTGCAGACAGGATGCAGAAGGATTTTCAGGCACCTGTGCATTTCATTCCCAACGGCGTGAAAGTCGATACGCGCAATCTGGAAGATAGCGTTCTGAGTGAATTCGGCCTGGAAAAAGGACGCTACATCCTGCTCGTTGCCCGCTTGGTCGCCGAAAAACGCCAGCTCGATCTGGTCGAAGCCTTTGCCCGCACGAATCTTAAAGGCACAAAGCTCGTTCTCGTCGGTGGCGGCGATCTGGAAAGCGGCTATGTGACGGAGCTTAAGGCGCGGGCAAACGACAATCCGAATGTCGTTCTCACGGGCGTTCAGTCAGGTCGTAAACTCGCCAGTCTGTTCGCAAATGCCGGGCTTTTTGTTCTGCCTTCGAGCCATGAAGGCATGCCGATTGCACTTCTCGAAGCCATGGCGCATGGGCTGCCGGTTCTGGCCAGTGACATTGAAGCCAATCTTGCGCTGGCTCTGGATGACGCCTCATACTTCCCGCTCGGCAACATCCACGCTTTGTCGAACTCGCTGCAAACCAAAATGGAAAACAAATCCGCTACCCGCGCATCTCGCCTGAACGGCTCGCGCATCATGTCAAAATACGATTGGCGGACGATTGGCCTGAGGACGGCTGAAATCTACAAGTCGATTGCAGGCGCGACGCCTCCGAGACCATACCGCCAGCCCAAGCGGCAGCCTGAGCCGGCCACCCGGTAAAGGATGACAGCGGCTCAAGGCGTCGATAACGACGCCTCGCATATTCCTCTTCTCGACGTGTTTTGCAAACCGCTTAGAGAACAGCGAGCATGCCGCCATCGACATAGATGATCTGGCCATTGATGTAGTCGGATGCTGAAGACGCCAGAAAGACGGCTGTCCCGATCAGTTCCTCCGGCTTGCCCCAGCGCTTCGACGGTGTGCGTGCCTTTACCCAGGCATCGAATTCCGGATTGTCGATGAGCGCCTGGTTCATGTCCGTCAGCATGTAACCGGGGCCGATTGCGTTCGACTGAATGCCGTGTTGCGCCCATTCGGCGGCCATGGCGCGGGTCAGCATTTTGATGCCGCCCTTGGCAACGGTATATGGCGCCACGGTTGCGCGGGCGAGTTCGCTTGTCAGGGAGCCGATATTGACGATCTTGCCGTAACCGCGAGGGATCATCCGTTTCGCTGCTTCCCGACCAATCACGAAAGCACTGGTCAGATTGGTGTCGATCACCCGCTGCCAGTCAGCCGTCTCCAGCTCGATCATGGGTTTGCGAAACTGGATGCCGGCATTGTTGACGAGAATGTCGATGTTGATCCCATCTGCATCAAAGCGTGCGAAGGCTTCGAGGATGGATGCTTCTGAGGTCACGTCAAAAGCCGCAGCGTCTGCAGAATGGCCCGCGTCTTTGAACCAAGCAACGGTTTCGGCCACGCGCACCGCATCTGTTCCGTTGACGAGAATGCTTGCACCGGCATTGGCAAGTCCTTCCGCCATGGCTCTCCCAAGCCCGCGAGACGAGCCGGTGACCAAGGCGGTCTTTCCGGAAAGATCGAAAATTCCAGGGGTGTTCATAGTATCCTCCTCAAAGCGAACTGCGGCGAACCGTCAGGTCCGGGCGTTCGAATAGCTGTGGCAGCAATTCCGTGCCAAGTCCCGGTCCTTCCATCGGCAGGACATAGCCATTTTCGATCACTGGGACGTTCGTCACCAGCTCGCTATACCATCCCGTATAGAAAGCCCGCACAGATTCCTGAATCATTGTGTTGGTCTGAGAGAACGACGAGTGGACCGCCGCTGCATAGGCAACCGGCCCCGTGCAATCATGCGGGGCATAGGGGCGGTGGTAGGTATCGGCGAGCGAGGCGATCTTGCGGCCTTCTGTCAAACCGCCTGTCCACACCAGATCGGTCATGACAATGCCGATGGCACCGGCTTCCAGCATGTCCTTGTAGGGAAAGCGAGAGCCCAGAGTTTCGGATGCGCAGATCGGCACGCTGGTGGACGCGGCGAGTTCGGACAGGGCCGAGACGGAGTTCATCCGTATCGGATCTTCGTACCAAGTGGGGTCGAATGCCTCCAACTCGCGCGCGATCCTCTTGATCGTCGGCAGGTTCCAGAGGCTGTGAAACTCGACCATGACACGCATTTGATCGCCCACCCGTTTGCGGATTTGCTCGAAGGGCTTGATGGCCATCCGCAATTGCTCGGCGGTGATGTAGCGACCGTCATTTTCAATGGCAGCCGGGTCGAACGGCCAAATCTTCATCGCGGAAATACCCTGCTCGAGCAGATTTTCGGCAAGCGCGCCTGCGTCGGTCATGAACCCCCTGAGGTCTTCATAGGGACCTTCCGGGTCATCGCGAAAATTCCACGTATCGACAGGCTTGATCTTGTTGGAGCGTACATAGCCATAGCCGGCGCAAGTGTTGTAAACGGGAATACGGTCATGACACAGGCCGCCAAGCATCTGATGCACAGGCTGGTCGCAGACCTTTCCGAAAATGTCCCACAACGCGAGATCGATTGCGGACGCTGCGCGGTATTCCGCCCCGGTAGAGGCTTGCGCCATCGGCAAATTCACAAGCTCTCGAGAAAGCGCTTCTATGCGCAACGGGTCCTTGCCGAGCAGACGACTGGCGAGGATATCGTGAATATGCGCTTCTACTGACCCAGCGCCGTAAAAGGTTTCTCCAAGCCCGATATGCCCGGCGTCGGTGTGGAGCCGCACCCATAACACATTCGCAAACTCCTCCGTCCGCAAGGTCTCGATTGCGGTAATCTTCATGCAATAGTCCTCCCATCCTCGCGCACTCAGGATGACGAAATGACTCATCACCCATAGTGAGCACTGCCGTTGCCTCGCACATGTAACGGTGTTCATGCACCAAAGCAAAATCTGGTAGACCTCACCGTCGAAACGCCTGGACTTCAGGTCTTGATCTCCAGCTGCGTAAAAATAACGCACGCTTGCGACGCCTATGCCCCGCAGCTGTAGTTGACGCTTTTAAAAAGACGAGGTTCATTGCCAAATCAGTATTCATTTGGCCAGTTTGCTTCCTTTGCGGAGCAGGGCGGCATCTTACTAAGGCTTTGACATGAAAATTGGATCGCCGAAAGAACGATATCCGGGAGAGGCCCGTTGCGCACTGACACCTGAAAGTGCTTTGCAGTTACAGAAACTGGGACATGAGTGTCTTGTCGAGACCGGGGCTGGAGTGGATGCGGGTTTTTCCGATGAGACCTATCGCGCGGCCGGTGTGACGGTGGTCGAGAGTGCCGATCAGCTGTTTGCGCAAGCCGACGTCATTACCAAGGTTCGCCCACCTGAACAGGCGGAGCTTGAACGTTTGCAGGCCGGAAAAACGTTGATCTCGTTCTTCTATCCCGGCCAGAACAAGGATTTGCTGGAGCAGGCCAAAGGTACAGGCGCCAATGTCATCGCCATGGATATGGTGCCGCGCATTTCCCGCGCCCAGAAAATGGATGCGCTCTCCTCCATGGCCAACATTGCCGGTTACCGCGCGGTGATCGAAGCCGGTAACAATTTTGGACGGTTCTTCACCGGGCAGGTGACGGCTGCGGGCAAGGTGCCGCCGGCCAAGGTGCTGGTGATTGGCGCCGGTGTCGCAGGTCTTGCAGCCATTGGTACGGCGACGTCGCTGGGTGCTGTGACCTATGCCTTCGATGTCCGCCCGGAAGTCGCCGAGCAGATTGAAAGCATGGGGGCGGAATTCGTCTATCTCGATTTCAGCGACCAGCATCAGGATGGTGCCGCCACTGGTGGCTATGCCGCGCCGTCTTCGCCCGAGTTTCGCGAGAAGCAGCTGGCAAAGTTCCGCGAACTGGCACCGCAGATCGATATCGTCATTACTACGGCGCTGATCCCTGGCCGGGATGCGCCGAAGCTTTGGCTTTCCGACATGGTTGCGATGATGAAGCTGGGTTCCGTCATCATCGATCTCGCCGCTGAGCGCGGAGGCAATTGCGATCTGACCGTTGCCGACCAGCGGATCGTTTCCGATAACGGCGTCGTCGTCATTGGCTATACTGATTTTCCAAGCCGCATGGCCGCGCAGGCATCCACGCTTTATGCGACCAATATCCGCCACATGATTGCCGACCTGACACCCGGCAAGGATGGCAAGCTCGTCCACAATATGGAAGATGATGTCATCCGGGGTGCGACGGTTGCCTATGAGGGCGAGATTACCTTCCCGCCACCACCGCCGAAGGTGCAGGCCATTGCGGCGGCCAAACCCAGAGCCAAGGCCAAGGAGCCGACGGCTGAGGAAAAGAAGGCGCAGGAGCTGGCCGCATTCAAGGCGCAGACCAGAAACCAGGGCCTGTTGCTGGCGGTGGGGACGGGGCTGCTTTTGCTGGTCGGTGCGGTTGCTCCGGCCAGTTTCATGAGCCACTTCGTGGTCTTCGTGTTGTCCTGCTTCATCGGTTTCCAAGTCATCTGGAATGTCTCGCATTCGCTGCACACGCCGTTGATGGCCGTGACCAATGCCATTTCCGGCATCGTCATTCTCGGTGCACTCCTGCAGGTCGGGTCGGGTAACTGGCTCGTGGTGATCCTCGCCGCACTGTCCGTACTGGTTGCGACGGTCAATATCGTCGGCGGCTTTCTCGTGACACGGCGCATGCTCGCCATGTTCCAGAAGTCTTGAGCGGGTAGGGGTAGATCAACATGACAATCGGAATCGTTTCGGCGGCCTATATCTCTGCGGCTGTTCTCTTCATCCTTTCGCTCGGCGGCCTCTCCGGTCAGGAAAGCGCCAGACGCGCCATCTGGTACGGCATCGTCGGCATGGCGCTTGCCGTCATCGCCACCATTTTCGGCCCCGGTGTCGAAAACTGGTTTGTCATCATCGTCATGATTGCAGTCGGTGCGGTGCTGGGAACCTATGTGGCGCAGCGCGTGCAGATGACGGAAATGCCGCAGCTGGTGGCCGCGCTGCATTCCTTTGTGGGTCTGGCAGCCGTCTTCATCGGCTTCAACGCCCATATCGAAGCATGGCGCGTAGCAGGCATGGATGCGGTGGAGCGGGCGGGTCTTGTCGGTTTTGCGGGCATTCTCGCCCACAAGACCCCGGTGGAACTCGCCATCATGAAGGTCGAGGTTTTCCTTGGCGTCTTCATCGGCGCCGTCACCTTCACCGGTTCCGTCGTTGCCTTCGGCAAGCTTGCGGGCAAGCTGGATGGCAAGGCGAAAAAACTGCCGGGCGGGCATTTCCTCAATGCCGGTGCGGCAATCTTCTCGCTCATTCTGTTGATGATGTATGCGAATGGAGCGGGCGTCTGGACCTTAATCCTGATGACGCTGTTTGCCTTCTTCATCGGCTACCATCTGATCATGGGTATTGGTGGCGCGGATATGCCGGTCGTGGTGTCGATGCTCAATTCATATTCTGGATGGGCAGCGGCGGCCATCGGCTTTACGCTGGGCAATGATTTGCTGATCGTTACCGGTGCGCTGGTGGGCTCATCGGGTGCGATCCTCTCCTACATCATGTGCAAGGCGATGAACCGCTCCTTCATCTCGGTCATTCTGGGTGGCTTTGGTGGCACCACCGGGCCTGCCATGGAAATCGAAGGCGAACAAATCGCTATCGACGCCGATGGTGTGGCGGCAGCCCTCAATGATGCCGACAGCATCGTCATCGTTCCCGGCTATGGCATGGCGGTGGCGCAGGCCCAGCAGGCAGTCTCGGAACTGACCCGCAAACTGCGTGCGGCCAACAAGACCGTACGTTTCGCCATCCATCCGGTGGCGGGACGCCTTCCCGGCCATATGAATGTGCTGCTGGCAGAAGCCCGTGTTCCCTATGACATCGTTCTGGAAATGGATGAGATTAACGATGATTTCCCCGAGACAGACGTGGTGATCGTCATCGGCTCCAACGACATCGTCAATCCGGCAGCACAGGAAGACCCCAACTCACCGATTGCCGGTATGCCGGTGCTGGAAGTGTGGAAGGCGCGGCAGGTGTTTGTGTCCAAGCGTGGCCAAGGCACCGGCTATTCAGGCATCGAGAACCCGCTGTTTTACAAGGAAAACACGCGCATGTTCTATGGCGATGCCAAGAAATCGGTGTCGGAATTGCTGCCGAAGATCAATTGATACAGATGGCGGCACTTCCGGGTGCCGCCATGCTCGCAAATAGTAGATGCGGAAACCAGTCGGCTTCAGTGCACGGCTGGTTCTTCGCCCTCAAGGAAAGTCTTGATACCGTCCTTCTCGACGGTCGCGAGAAACTCTTCCCAGGCATCCTTGTCCGTCGCGAAGGGTTCGTCCCAGGAGGTCACGTCATCCTCTTCACTGACGACTTCCATCTGCCAATCCTGCTGGGTGCCAGCAGGCCGAAAAATATCGACCAGCACGGTCACGCCGTCGTCCTCGAACTCGCCTGAAAATTCGGAATGTTCCAACTTCTGTTTCTTTGGCATCAGCCACCTGCACCTGTCGGCGCATCCGGCGCCAAATGTTCGGGATATTGAACGGTCTGAGACTGATCGGTATCGAATTCGCCCGGCGACTTCAACAACCGAACGCCCGGACCGCCCGCTGAAGACGTTTGGTTGTCATCAATAAAGGAGATGCCAGCCGATTGGAGCGCGCTTACTACCGCCCGCAGATCATCGGAGTCGTCTTTCATGGTCTCGTGTTTTGCTTCTATAGCACGCAACGCATCTTCTGAAATATCTGACGCCCCGGCGAGACCTGCCTGATCCAATCCCAGCAAAGCGCGTGCGGCAGCAATCTGACGGCCCGTGATCTGGCTATAGTCGCTCATGATAGCAAAAATCGCATGTTGCGCCCTTCGTTGATACTATCAGTTACCACCAAGGGCGGAATTGATCAACGAAGGCTCCCCAACCTCCGATGGAGTATTGGACCACATATGCTTTGGCTTGTATGGTGAACCGATTGAAGCTCAATGCGTTTGATCCATTCGCTTTCTGCCTTTCAGGATCATAAATGACAGATACTCACGTCCCGCAACGGTTTGTGCTGCTCGATGGAATACGGGGGCTGGCGGCGGTTGCGATTGTGCATCGGCATGCTGAAGTCTTTTTTGGCAGACCGGAAGCGTCGAGCTATCTGGCCGTGGACCTTTTCTTCGCACTCAGCGGTTTCGTGCTGGCTCACGCCTATGGCGAGCGGCTTGCGAACGGACAAATGAAGCCGCTGAGCTTCATGAAGGTGCGGTTCCTGCGGCTATGCCCGCTTTATGGTCTGGCGCTTTTGCTGATGACAGCTTTCTTCGTCTGCCTTTATATCCTCGATCTGCCCACACCTATCGATGATCTTCATCGGAAGATACAGCCTGCAGAACTGGGTTTTGCCTTGGTGACGGGGCTGCTGTTTTTACCGGCTCCCTTTACGCTGACGCTCAATGGTGCGCTGTTTCTGGTTAGTCCGGCTTGGTCGCTGTTCAATGAACTCGTGGTTAACATTGCCTATGCACTCAAGGGCGCTCGCGCGCATGTAAAGACAATTGGCGTCATTTTAGCGTTGAGCGCCTGTGTCCTCATCATCGCAGCCATCCATTCTGGAAAGCTTCATCTCGGTTTTCGCTGGCACGAGATGTATGCAGGCATGGGAAGAGTATTCTTTTCGTTCTTCGCTGGTGTATTGATTTACCGTTTTCGCAGTAGATCCATCAAAACCCGCCCGGCGCTGGCCGTGTTGTGCCTGTCAGTCGTTGCTTTGGTGCTGTTTCTGCCCATCACCGACGAAATTCGCCCGATATTCGACCTCGTCATCGTGCTGATTGTCTGGCCGATCCTATTAAGTGTCTCGTCCTCAATTGAGGCAGGCGGCCGGCTTGATCGGGTTTCGAGCTTTCTGGGAACAGCGTCTTACGCCGTCTACGTGCTGCACATTCCACTGCTTGCCTGGACGGTCTTTCTCATGCCCCGTGCCAGCGACGCGGGCTGGGCAATTCCGGCTGGCCTGACCTTTATAGTAGCAACGGTCTGTATCTCATATGCTTTGACGGTATACTTCGACCAACCCGTACAAAAACACATGAAAAAGCGCCTGAAAACCAGCTCCGTGAGCAAAGTCTTTCAAGCGCCTTAAGTTTTAAGCAGTTTACCGATTACGCCGCGCCGGCAGGGTCACCTATCGGCAAAAGCGCAGGATCAAGCGTTGGATCGTTCGGATTTTTGCTATCGCCCGGGTCTAGAACGGGAGGTGTCGGCGGTTTTTCCTGAACTCGGTCGGGAATTCCGGGCGTCGATGTCGGGCCTCGTGGTGAGGATGCCGGGTCGGTCGGGAAGCTATCGTTGCTAGGCATGGTTCCACTCCTCGTTGGGGTCATGCATAAATAACCCGCGCAAGTCACAGGGGTTCCCGAGATTATGCGAACAACGCGAGACGCCGCGTTGCAGGGAAGCGAAATACGGGCCGTTTTTACGAAGGCAGAAGCCGGAAATCCGCACCTTCCGGCAGAAGCTGCCCGCCATCGACGACGATTGTCGTGCCGGTTATGTAGCTTGCATCGTCTGACGCCAGAAAGAGGAAGGCGTTGGCGACATCTCTTGGTGAGCCGAGGCGGCCAAGCGGGATGGACACTTTCATATTTTCGATGAAGGCAGGGCTCCGATGCAGTTGGACGGCTTCTGTCAGAATATTGCCCGGTTCCACACCGTTGACGGTGATGCCATAGGACGAAAACTCCAGTGCCGCAGAGCGAATGAAGCCGTTGATGCCTGCTTTCGTCGCGGCGTAATGGCCGTGCCCGGGACTGGTCACATGCGGGCCGGTGATGGAGGATGTAAACAGGATGCGGCCTGATCCTTGCGCCTTCATCGGTGTCAGTGCGGCGCGCGCTGCGTTGAAACAGCCACGCAGGTTGACGGCCATCACCCGGTCCCAATCGTCGGGGCTGGTATTTTCAATGAGTTGCCAAGGATAAATGCCAGCATTCTGGACGATGATGTCCAGCCGTCCATGGCGCGACAGTGTGTGGGTGACGGCTGCCACTGCGTCATCCATTTTCGAAATGTCCGTCTGGATAAAATCGACGCCGAATTCTTCCGCCGTTGCCTTACCTTCATCGACCTCGAAATCCGACACCACGACTTTAGCGCCTTCTTCAAGGAAGCGCTGCGCAATCGCTTTGCCGATGCCGCGTGAGGCACCAATGACCAGCGCGACTTTGTCTTTTAATCTGTCTGTCATGCGAGCCTCTGGCGAAGTTTCTGTTTGAACGTATCGAGAAGGACGGCCGCCAGCACCAGAAAGCCATGGATGACCTGCGTGTAGTTTGCGGGAAGGCCCATGAGGTTGATGGCGGTGTTGATGGAGGAAAGCAAAAGTACACCCGCATAAACCCCCGGCAGTGAACCGACACCGCCCTTCAGGCTGACGCCGCCGATGACGACCGCAGCGAAAGCGTTGAACAGCAACCCAACGCCCAGATTGGCGGTTGCGCCAGATGTGCGAATGGCCAGCAGCCAGCCCGCAAGACCTGCAATGGCGCCAGCCATGACGAAGGCGATGATGAGATTGCGGGTCACGCGAATACCGGCTCTAAACGTCGCTGTTTCATTGCCGCCGATCATCACCAGATGCCGCCCGAACGGGGTTTTCGCCATGAGAACGGAAAAGATGACAAAGCAGCTTATCGCGATCCAGGCGGAAAGCGGGATGCCGAGGAAACGTTCGATTGCAAACCACCGTATGGAGGGCGCAAGATCCTGCGCCGACCTGCCGCCGGAAACCGCCAGCACAATACCGCGCACCCAAATGAAGGAAGCGAGCGTGATGATGAAGGCGCTCATCTTCAGTTTGACGACGAGGACGCCGTTGAGAAATCCGATCAGCGCGCCGATGGCACAGGCGATCAACAGCGAAACGGGCACCATCAGCCACTCAGGCGAAAGCTTGATGCCCAGCCCGATGCCTGCCGAGCAGAACAGAATGCCCACCGCCATGGCCGATAAAGCTGCCACGGACTCTACGGACAAGTCCATGTGACCGGTGATAATGACCAACGCCAGCCCGATAGACATGACGCCGAGCACACTGGAAGCCTCGATGATGTTTGTAAAAATTCCGAGTTGAAAATAGTTCGGGATCAGCGCTGAAAACAGGGCGAGCACGAGGATGAGCATGAACCAGACAAGATTGTCCAGCACGAATTCAAGAGTTGTGCGGGTACGAGGCGTCATACGGCAATCCGGGATGGGAGGAGAAGGAAGCCGGGGTCGTTGAGACCCCGGATGGACGAGCCGCCTTTATTTGACGGATTCGATTTTCGATGTCGGCGGCTTCAGGTTGCCCCAGAAAGCCGGGTCGTTGACATTCTCCTTGGTGATCGCCGAACCTGGAATCTTGATGTTGGGGCCCCAGGCTTCGATGGTCACCACGCCCTTGAGACCGAGCACGTCGTACTCTCCAGCCTTGATTTCCTGCTTGCCGACAATCTTGTCCATGAACATGGCAATCGCTGCTGCCTGCGCGTAAAGCGGCTGCTCCACTTCCGCATTCAGCCAGCCCTTGCGAATGAGGTCGAGGCCAACGGGCGCACCGTTTGAACTCATCATCATGACGTCACCGGGCTTTTTACCAGCTGCCTCAAGCGAGGCAACGGCTGCAACCGAAAGATGGGCCGCATGGAGGAAAATCAGATCGATATCAGGATTGGCCAGCATCTGGTCGGAAACGATCGTTCCCGCATTGCTGGCTTCCCACTGAAGTGCTGGCACAGAAATGATGGTGATGCCGGGAAAGGCCTTCATCTTTTCTTCGAAACCCTTCTGGATGTCGAGCGTATAGGGATCACCGGGGTCACCCAGCACCTGCAGGATTTTGCCTTTTACGTCGCCTTTCTTCGCTTTCAGCATAGCCTGCGCTTGATCGGCGGCAACATGGCCGATCTCTATCGTTCCCGCCACGGACGTAAAGTCTGACTTTGTGGTGGTGATCTGGCGGTCGAACTCGGCCACCGGAATGCCCGCTGCGCGTGCCGCCTCAATAGAGGGTTTCAGCGCGTTGAAATCCACAGCAGCGAGAATGATCGCTGCGGGTTTCAGCGCGATGACGTCGTTCATCTGCGATTGCTGCGCGTCGGTTTTGTTATCGGCATTGAGCGTCTTCATCTCATAGCCGGCCTGCTTCAGAAACATTTCCAGCGCGCTGACAGACCCGGTCTGGAACTCATCAAGCAGCGTTGGTACGAGGTAATAGACGGTGCCCTTGGTTTGAGCATTGGCAGTCGAAAGCATGGAAAGGCCGAGCACCAATACGCTCAGCAGCATCAATCCTATTCGCTTCATGGTCGTTCTCTCCAGTTTTAGCCGGACCCCTTGTCATTATTGGCCCGCCGGTCCGGCACCGGCGAGGGTTTGCCCTGTGATCATCTCGATCACTGCATCCGGGCTTGTTTGATTGCGCTCGACATCACCGGCGACGACGCCGTGGCGGATGACGACAATGCGGTCGGCGACCTGAAAGGCCTGCTGCATGATATGCGTGATGATGACGACGCCGATGCCCTGGTTGGCAACATGACGGATCATGTCCAGCCCACGCCGTGTCTGTTCCACGCCGAGGGCCGCGAATGGTTCATCCAAAAGAACCAGCTTTCCGCCCCAGTGGACGAAGCGGTTCAGCTCGATGGCCTGTCTCTGACCGCCGGAAAGATGTTCGACTTTGGTGCGCATGGAAGGAATACGCGTGCCTGCACTTGCCAGTGCCTTGGCTGTGATATCCTCCATCGCACGCTCGTCCAGAAAAGGTATTCCCGCGATCTTGCGGGTGATCTCCCGGCCCATGAAAAAATTGCCGACGACATCGACATTGGTGCAGAGCGAAAGGTCCTGATAGACGGTTTCGATGCCCGCCGCCTTGGCCTGCGCAGGTGTCGTCGCGTTATATTCCTGTCCTTCGAACAGCATGCGTCCGGAAGTCGGTTTGAGGCCGCCGGAAATGATCTTTACCAAGGTCGATTTGCCCGCGCCATTGTCCCCTAGAAGCGCCACGACCTCGCCCTTGCCAATCGAGAAGCTGATGCCCTTCAGCGCTTCAATCGCGCCGAAATTCATTCGAATATTATCGAGCACAAGCAGCTTCTCGTTCATCAGGCATTCCCCTGTTTTCTTAGGTTTCGAACATTTGGCCGTATCGTGGTGAGAGAACACCGAACACGGCAAGTGCCGCAGCACCGCGAAGCGCGGAGTGCTGGCAGTCACTGGCAATGACGACGCGTGGGTAGGATCGGTTTGGACGGACGGACACGGAATTGTTGAGGCCTTCAACGAGCGTCGCCAATTGGTCGATCAAAGGTTGCGGCGCCAGTCCGCCGAGGACGACGGTTTCGGGGTCGAAGAGGTTTTCGATGGTGCGGATCGCGTTTCGGAAAATCGGCGCGATTTCGCGCACCCATTCCTCTTCGGGTATGCCCCGGCGCGTGAAGGCTTCAAGTGACAGATACCGCTCAAGGCATCCATGGTTTCCGCAGGGACATGGTTCGCCATCTGGCACTGCTGGGATGTGGCCTATTTCTCCTGCATTTCCCCAGGCACCGCGCATTACGAGCCCGTCATGCATCATAGCCCCACCGAGGCCCACGCTGAAGAACAGATAATAATAATCCGAAAGCTGTTGCCCGAGACCATAAAGCTGCTCGCCGAGTGCGGCTGCTGCCATATCGTTTTCGATGAAGGATGGAAGGCCTGTCGCTTCTGCAAGGCGCTGGCGAATGTCCACATTCTGCCATCCGGTCATAGTCGTCGGGCCAACGAAGCTCATGGATTCCACATCGAATGGGCCAGGAAGGGCAAGGCCAGCACCCAACAACCGGCCACCGCGCAGACTTGCTTTCAGTTCCGTCACCATTTCGCCGATCAGGGCAAAGGCCTCGTCCGGTGTGGGGTTTGACGCGTGACGGTGGCGGCTTTCGACGACATCACCGAGAAGATTGACCAGCGCCGCCTCGATGAAAAGCGGCGTCAGGTGAATGCCCACGGCCAAGCCGCCATCGGGATTGATGCTGAGTGTCGATGGCGGAATGCCGCGGCCTTTGGGTTCTTCTTTTACGGAGCGGATGAGGTCATGCTCTTCCAGCTCGCGCACGATGGTGGACACCGTCTGGACTGTCAGACCCACGCTGTCGGCAATGTCGCCGCGTGTCGTCGGTCCGCGCAGCCGGATGGATTCCAGCACGATCCGCCGGTTATACGGCCTTCCAGATTCCTGATTGGTGCCACGTAATGCCATGTCAGAAGTCCCCGAATGAGGGAAGACTGACATCGCATCTCTATTTAGTCAAATGGTTTTCAAAAAAAGATTTGAGCTCTTTTAACGCGTTTGATGAGGAAGCTTTTTATCACGTAATCTTTCCGCGCGCCGCGACAGCCCAGTTTTCCGGCACAGATCGTCCGTGGCCTTTGACGACCACGGAATCGACCATATTGGTCACCACGCACGCGTGATTGGGCACGATCCTGATCTTCTGGCCGACGACGAGGCCGATAGGTCCGTTGCTGACCAGACGTCCGTGTTCTTCGGATAACTGATCGATGGTGATATCATCACGACCGACCACATGCCCATGGTTGGTGAGGCCGAAGAGATCGGAGGTCAGCGTTTTGGAGCCAGCGTCGATAATCGCGCGATCCGGTGCTGGTACGGAAACGACTGTCGCCAGAACATGCAATGCGCAATCATCCCAGCCGCACGCGCCACGCGCGACCAGAGAGCGGTCGTTATAGACATATGTTCCCGGTCGATATTCTGTCGTGACCGGTGCATCAGCGGCATGCATCATGGAAGGGCTACCGCCGGAGGTGATGACCGGAACGGCAATGCCGCGCGCTTCGATCCGGGTTTTAGCCTCCTTCATGAAGCTTTCAACTGAGGTTTCCTGTCCCACTGGTGGAAACGTCATGAGGCCACCAAAGGTAAGTCCGGGCGCTGCATCGATATAGGCACCCAAATCCTCCGCAGCCTCAGGGGTGAGAACACCGCAGCGTCGGGCCCCCGTATCGCATTCCACGAGAACCGAAAGTGGCTGCGGCTCATTCCTGAACGTTGCCGACAGTCCATCCACCACAGCCGTGCTATCGGCCACGACTGAAAGCATTACGCGTTTCGCAAGCTCTCTCAGCTTTTCAAGCTTCTCACGGCCAACAATGTTGTAGGTGATGAGGATATCGCGGATTTTTGCCTCGCCCGAAATCATGGCTTCCGCTTCAGACACTTTCTGGCAGGTGATGCCAATAGCCCCCGCTTCCAACTGCATCTGCGCGATTGCGGGAAGCTTATGTGTCTTGATGTGTGGGCGAACATTCAGACCATTGGCATCCGCATAACGCTGAAACCGCTCGATATTGCGATTGACAATATCGAGATCGACGAGGACGGCGGGTGTGCTGATGGCAGTCAGTTCTTCATGCGAAAAAGGCATTTTGACCTCGATAGAAATGATGTGCAGCGAGAGAATTGTGGCACAGGCTTAGGTGTGAGCAGGCCCTATTGACAAGTCTTCATGCCCAAGCCGTGATATGTCAATCAACGAAACATCCACAGGACAACGGGAACTTCAGACACCCTGTTTCAAATATCAGAAAGAGAGAAACTGATGACGATCAAGCGATATGGTGCGGGCGAAACCGGCGCGGGCGGGCAGGCGCTTCCCTTTGCACGCGCTGTCGAAGCTGGCGGATGGCTTCATGTTTCCGGTCAGGTTGCTATGGAAAAGGGTGAGATCGTTCGCGGCGGCATCGTTTCGGAAACTCGCAAAACAATCGAAAATCTGATCGCAATTCTCCACGAGGCCGGTTACGGCATCGAGGATGTGGTCCGCGTTGGCGTCTGGCTCGATGATCCCAGAGATTTCTGGAGCTTCAACGGCGTTTATGCGGAATATTTCGGAGAGAACCCTCCCGCACGCGCCTGCGTTCAATCGCGCATGATGGTGGATTGCAAAGTCGAGATTGATTGCGTCGCCTATCGGGCCGACCGCGCGTAACGGCGCGGGCCTTTAGTTAGGCCCCGCTGTCGCCTCACAGCGCAATTTCAAAAACCTCGTCATGGGTCGCGACGAATCCTTTGCCTTCGGATGTCACCCAGCCGCGAAACATGCCGGGCGTATTGTATGGGGCTGAGATATTGCCTTCTGCATCCACGGCGACAAGGCCAGCACCTATGCTGTGGGGTGCCAGATCGTCATGCACCAAGCCATTTGCAGCGGTGTCCAAGCTCTGGTTGAGATAGGATATGCGGGCGGCGATCTCGTGGCCGACGACGTAGCGGATAAAGAACTCGCCCTTGCCGGTGCCGGAAACGGCACAGGCTCCGTTGCGTGCATAGGTTCCCGCTCCAATGATGGGGCTGTCACCAACGCGACCGTCGGGCTTGTTTGTATAGCCGCCTGTCGAGGTTGCCGCAGCAAGATGTCCACTGGCATCGAGTGCCACGGCGCCGACCGTGCCATGTTTCTCATTCTCCGTCGCATCAGTGCCTGCTGCAGCGTGGGCCTTCATCGCCTCAAGTGCCTCGACACGTTTTTGCGTGGTGAAATAGGATTGCGGCTCGGTTTTCACACCTTTCGAACGGGCGAAAGCATCCGCTGCGGCACCGGTGAGGTAGACGGCGCGACCGTCCTCCATCAATGCGCGGGCCGCCTTGATCGGGTTGCGGATGGCACGTGCGGCACTGATGGCACCGGCTTCAAGCGTTGTGCCATCCATGATCGAGGAATCCAGTTCGTGCACACCGTTTTCGTTGAGCGCCGCCCCGTGACCGGCATTGAAATGCGGGCTGTCCTCCATCGCAATGACAGCAGCTTCCACCGCATCCACGGCTCCGCCGCCAGATGCGAGAACGCTGTAACCGGCGCGCAGGGCCTTTGCCAAATCCTGTCTGGCTTCAGTCCATTCCTGTGGTGTCATGCTGTCTTCCGGCAGCACGCCGCAGCCACCATGAATGGCCAATGCAATTTTCGTCATGTCTTGCTTCCGTCATCCGGGGCGGCAATTGCCGCCGCTCCCTTTTCAGTTGAAGTCGATATCTCCGATAACGCGCACCCGCACGCGGCGTGCTCCGCCCGGCAGATAGGCAATCGGAATATCTTCGACTTCCAGTGTCTTGAGCGTGTTGCGTCCCGCACCTGAGGCAACAGCAGCATCCTGCGCATCGGCTTCCGCTTTTGCCAGCGCCTCATCGCGGCTCATGCCTGAAAACACCTGGTCGACCTCGCCGGAAACCTGTGCCATGGCGGCACCCAGCGCATTGGCCACTCCGGCATTTTCCACACGAAGCACTTCGGACGCGCCTGGAATTTCGTCCGGTATCAGAAACGCGCCACCGCCCACGGCAATCAGCGGAACACCATCCGCCGAGGTTTTCATCTGATCGAAATTGTCGGCGACCATATCGCGGATTCGGGCAAGGCTTGCCTTCACGAAAGCGGGGTCGAGGTTTTTCACCCGGTCGCGGTCGCCCATGTCGATCAACCCTGCCGCAACCGCGATGTCAGAGGTCGTCAATGTCTCGCCGCCAAAAACGCGGGCCTTGGTGAGGATGCGATAACCCACAGACCGTGGGCCGATCTTGCCTGTTTCCGGGTCGATGATTGTGCCGCCGCCCAGGGCTATCGGCAGCAGATCGGGCATACGGAACAGAGTACGCACGCCACCAATATGGACGATGTTGTTCGCCTCGCGTGGGAAGCCTCCCACCAGACAACCGATATCCGACGTTGTTCCCCCAACATCGACAACCATGGCGTCGGTCAGTCCGGTCAGGAATGCCGCGCCACGCATGGAGTTGGTCGGGCCGGATGCGAAACTATGGACGGGGTTGGCCGAGGCAACGTCCGCCAGCGCCACGGTGCCATCGTTTTGCGTCAGGAAAAACGGCGCGGTAACACCTGCATCGCGGAGCGCATCGGAAAATGCCTGCACGGTTGTTTTGCCGAGAGACTGCAAGGCAGCGTTCAGAATAGCGACGTTTTCGCGTTCCAGCAGGCCGATGCGGCCCAGCGTATGCGAAAGCGTGATGCGTGCCTGCGGGATGACCGAGCGAACAATTTCGGCGGCCTTGACTTCGCATTCCGTCGTCAGCGGCGAGAATGTCGCGGAGATGGCGATGGAGGTGATGCCAGCGTCACGGATTTTCATCGCCGCTTCGCGGATTTCATCCGGGATCATCGGAACCAATGGGGTGCCGTCATATTCATGGCCGCCATGCACCATGAAGATCATCGGGTCGATAGCGGCGCGCAGATCGTCCGGCCAGTCGCACATCGGTGGCAGAGAAGCGCCTGTCGGTAGCGCGATGCGAATGGCGGCAACGCGCTCCAGCCGTGCTCGCTCCACCACGGCATTGGTGAAATGGGTGGTGCCGATCATGACAGCATCAACCGGGCGACCAGCCGCCTGCGGGTGAGCAGACACATGTGCGAGTGCGGCGCGAACGCCCGAAAGGACATCCGTCGTGGTTGGAACCTTGATGGAGGTGATGATCGTATCACCATCAATCAGCACGGCATCCGTGTTGGTGCCGCCTACGTCAATACCAATGCGTTTCATGGAAATACCGATCTGAAATCAATGTCGTAACCGAAGGCACGCGGCCCCACTGCCGCTATTCCCGCCGGGGTCGTCAGCAGTTCCGGTGCAGGCAGGGCAACGACGGTTACCCGCTGACCGTAACGAACGGATTCCGTGCCGATGGCGCTGCCGGATACCGTATCGAGCAGGCACAGGAGGTCGGGGGTCATCGCCACGGGCTCACCATCGCGGAAGGCAACGGCCCACTCGTTCTGAAAGCCGAGTTCCATGCGTGAACCGCGATCGGCATCGCTGCCTTCGATGATGGTGCGTCCGCGCAAAAAGCCGCCGGTGGTTTCGCGGGCCACGTCTACGACCTTGCCGCGGAAAAGCTGCTTGCCACCCTCATGATCGAGAACGGCTTTGACCGGATCGTCATGACGTGCGCGTGCGTCCATGACGGCGCGACCGAGTTCAACCGCCTTGGTGACGGTGTAGTGGATGCCCCACTCTTTGACTTCTTTACCGGTCCGAGGTGCCTTGCAGGTGGCAGCGGTCGAACCAACCTCGGTGCAGACCTTGCGCGAGATACGCTCCATCCACTTCCAAGATGCTGCGCGCGTCACGATGACTTCGTTGTCGCGAACATCGACCAGCGAGAGCGGGAACATCGGCAGGTTGCCGATGGCAAAAGAGGTCATCTGCGCTTCCGGATAGGCGCGGCCCATGGCATCGGCATTGACCACCGGACGGTCCAGCATGGCTGCGGCGAGGAAGGACGAGATGGCATTGGAACCACCGATTTCCACGCTCATGATGGCGCGGAACGGCTTGCCGAGATAATCCTCCATCACTTCGACTGCACGGGCCAGATGGGCCGGATCGCCCAGACGTTCCTGGCTGACAAGCGGTGCACCCATCATCGAAACGACCGCGACCATATCGTCATCGTCAAGCGCCATCGGGTCCATGACCTGTACGCGCTTTCCCTCGGCGTAGAGCCGTCTCAGGTTCAGCGTCGAGATATAGGGATTGCCCCCGCCGCCCGTACCTAAAATCCACGCGCCGGTGGCCAGCGGCTCGATATTTTCTTCTGCAAATTCCTGAAGCATGTATCACCTTCGGCAATGGCATCTGCGGCCCCGCAACAATGCGGGGCCAGCGTTCATCCGGCTATCAATTGGCCGCGCAATCCCAGTGGAAGCGCGAGAAGTTCAGATCCCAGCTCTGCATGGGAATGAACTCGTAGCCCTGAAGGCATTTGTTTGCGGCATAGCGACGGTTTGGCGAGACGGCCCAGACATCAGGCTGAAGATCGGTAATCTTCGTCTGAAGTTCTTTGTATGTGGCGTTCTGTTCGCTGACGTCAGTCGTGCCACGCGCCTTGTCGATCAGCGCGTCGATCTCAGGGTTTTGCAGCCATTCCATCGACATCCATGTGCCTGATGCCTTGGAGTGATACTGATTGTAGAACATTGCGTCCGGCGAAGGGTACGTGGGCGAAATGTTGACCTGTGTCGAGGCAGGTGTCGTTTCTGCCTTGGAGGACAACTCAACGATGCGGTTCCATGGCTCGGGCTTGATGTCGAGTGTGATGCCGATCTGTTCGAGATTGGCCTGGAGCATCAGAGCCACTTCCGCTTCAAAAGCGAGGGATGCGACGTAGCTGTTGACCAGCGTGATCTTCTGGCCAGCATATTTCGACTTCGCCAGTTCTTCCTTGGCTTTTTCGAGATCGAAGACGCCTGGCTGGATGCCGTCATTATGGGCGTCCTTGAAGGCCGTAGACAGCGGTCCCTGCATGTCGAAGCCGGGATAGATCACTTCCTGAATGGTCTTGTAGTCCGTCGCATAGGCAATGGCGCGGCGGACGTGGATATCGTCGGTCGGATAGGTCTTGGTGTTCAGCTTGATGACGAAGCCGCCCGAGATGCGGGTCTGGATCAGCTTGTAGTTCGGCATCTTGCCGATGGATTCATAAGTGTCGTTGCCGAGGCCATGCGAGCTGAGGCCAAGATCGCCTTTTTCCGCCAGTGCCTTGACCGTGGCATCGTCGCTTGTCTGGATGAAGCGGACTTCATCGATCGGCTTGCCCTTGCTCCAGCCGCCAAAGTAATCCGGGTTGCGGGCAATAACCATGTCGGCAGAGCGGTTATAGCTGACAAGGCTATACGGGCCGGAACCGGCAGAATGTTCGCCGACATAGGCCTCGCCCCATTTGTCATCGGGCTTGGCATTCGCCGTCACCAGCTTTTCGTTCAGCGCAACCATCAACGGCGTGATCGACAGGAAGGGTGAGAATTTGCGGTCGAGCTTGATGACGACGGTCTTTTCGTCAGGCGCGGTGATATTCTCCGGCTTGACGAGGCCGACGACGAGGTTCGACGGGCCTTTGTTGATGCCGATCAGACGCTGGATCGACCAAACCATATCGGCGGCCTTCAGCGCGGTGCCATCCTGAAACTTCACGTCGTCGCGAAGATGGAAGGTGTAGGTCTGACCATCGGATGAAATCTCCCAGGATTTCGCCAGATGCGGGATGACCTCGCCCGAAGGGCTGACCGTCGTCAGGCCGTCATACATATTCACCACGGCCATGTAGCCGGTGTAATCGGTGACCTTTGCCGGATCGAGCGAGCTGAAGATCTGCATAGTGTTGACGGCGATGGACACTTTTTCATCCGCCGCCTGTGCGGAAAAGCCGAAGTTCAGAGCCATTGCTGTGCCCAGCGCCAAGGCGGCCAGGCGGGAGTGTCTGGTATGTGACGTCATGGAAGTTCTCCTCTTTATATGCGGGAACGGAACGGCCCCGCTTGTTATCAGGCAGCTTTTCGCACCGGCGCGGGCAGGGGCGAGAAATCGATGTCCGGGTATCCGAAGGCAGTTGGTCCCACCACTTCTAGAGCGCGGGCACTGCGCAGCAGGTCGTGGCAGGGGATGGCAATGACCGCGACGCGCTGGCCATAGCGCAGCATTTCGGTGGTGATCGGATAGCCGGTATCCACATCCAGCAGAACGATAAGATCAGGCACACAAACCTCGACCTGGCCGTTGCGGCGGAAGATCAGGAACTCGTTTTGAATGGCGACGCCAGCGGTCTGGCCGCTGAAATCGTCGAAGCCTGCAAGCTCCAGATCGCCCACGGAAAAACCGCCGCGCAGGTGCCGTTTCAGGTCGGTGATCTTGCCATTGAAGATGCGTCGGCCACCTTCGAGCGCGCAGACGGCTGCAATCGGATCTTCCTGCGCCTTGCGGGCGTTGATAACCGCTTCACCCAGCGCGATAGCCTTGGTGTAGCTTTTGGGAATGCCATATTGATGCACATAATGTGCCTGCATCGGCGCGGTCGCCAGCATCGCGCCACCGCCTTGCGCCACGACGCAGGCGCGCGCCATGCGCTCGTGCCAGACTTCTGAGACGGCGTGGCTGAAGATCACCGCATTGCCGTGTAGGTCGCACATGACAGATGGCGTGGAGCTATGCCCATAGATCGAAAATGTCGTCATCTGCATTTCCGGAAAAGCGCGGCCCATGCCATCGCAATCGAGGATCGGCAGGCCGCCGAGGGCGGCGGTTACCAGCGGGTTCATGGAGTTTGCACCGCCGATTTCTTCGCAGACGATGGCATCGATGGGCGTGCGGATCAGTTCTTCCATGGCGCGCAGGCAGCGCAGGCCTTCGCGACCCTCACGTATGCGCTCCACGCCGACCACCGGTGCGCCGATGCCGCCGAGAGACATGCAGAGAGCGTCGGGTTCGATGGCGTCGGTCGCGAGTATCTTCATCTCGTAACCGGCCTTCATGGCTTCCAGAACCAGCAACTTGCCCTGATAGGGATTGCCGCCGCCGCCGGTGCCGAGGATGCCCGCGCCGATTTCGAGAGCGTCGAGGTCTTCGCGCGTCAATGTCCGCAGATCGGCCTCGTCATATTTCAGCTTGCGCGTTTCAGCCATGGTGGGCTCCCATTTCTCCGACGACTTTCACATGAATGCGGGTGGCATTGCCCGGCAGGTAGGCAAGCGGCATATCTTCGCGCTCGATGACCTCAAGCGTTTCAGCCATGGCACCCGCCGCAATCGCCTTTTCACGGGCTTCAGCTTCGGCCTCGGCCAAGGCGCTCTCGCGGGTACGACCATCGATCAGCGAAAAGACACGATCAGTCTCGCCGCTGATCTGGGCGATGGCGGCACCCACGGCATTCGCTACTGCAAAGTTCTCGGGGCGGATCACGTCGAGTTCGCCGATCCGGTCGGGCATCAGGATCGATCCGCCGCCCACGGCAATCACAGGAACCGGGGTGTTGGAAATGCGGCTGCGTTCGACACAGGCCTCAAGCATGGCGTTGATCTTCGCTACGGCTGCTTCGACCAGCTTGGAATCCAACCCTTCAACCAGCGCCCTATCGCCAATGTCAGCTTTGCCGGAAGCGACCGCGATATCGGTTGCCGTCAGGGTCGAGCCGCCAAAGCACAGAGCGTCGCCGCGCACGCGGTAGCCAACCGATTTGGGGCCTACGGTGATGCCCTTGTCGCCGTTCACAACCAGCGAGCCGCCGCCCAGACCGATGGAAAACACATCCGGCATACGGAAATTGGTGCGCACGCCGCCAATATCGACGGTGGTCGAAGCCTGACGCGGGAAGCCGTGTGACAATGAGCCGACATCCGACGTCGTGCCGCCGACATCGACCACGACGGCATCCTTCAGACCGGTGAGGAAAGCAGCACCGCGCATGGAGTTTGTGGGGCCAGAAGCAAACGTCAGAACCGGGAAAGCCCGCACGACATCGGCAGCCATCAGGGTACCGTCGTTCTGGGTGATGTAGAACGGGCAGGTCAAACCAGCGGCAGAGAGCGCTTTGCCAAAGGCGGTCACGGTGCGGTCAGCCAGCGACAACAGGCTGGCATTCATGATGGCGGCACTTTCGCGCGCCAGCAGGCCATGCCGACCGATATCCTTGGACATCACCACCGGCAGGCCGGGGCAGCGCTCCTGCAGGATTTGCTTGGCGCGCTGCTCCATGGCGTCGTTGATGCCGCTGAACACGCAGGTTACGGCGGCAGCTTTGAGGCCCTTGGCACGAATATCACCGGCAATACGAATGATCGCATCTTCATCCAGAGGCGAGATTTCACGCCCGTCGAACTCATAGCCACCTTTTACCTGATAGCCGTGATTGCCGACGATTTCCCGCAGGTCGTCCGGCCAGTCCACCATCGGCGGCAGGCCAGCGCCCGATGGCAGGCCGAGGCGGATCGCCGCGACCTCTTCCATGTGACGACGCTCGATGACCGCATTGGTGAAATGGGTCGTGCCGATCATGACCGCGGAGATACCACTGCGGTCGATACCGGATGCGGCGATGACTTTTTCCAGCGCTTCGATAACGCCGGATGTCACATCCTCGGTGGTCGATGCCTTGACCCCCGCTAAAACGGTTTTATCCTTCAGGACAACGGCGTCAGTATTGGTGCCGCCTACGTCGATTCCAACGCGATACACGTCAGTTCCTCCTCAATCAGTCTGTCGTTTTGACCAGGAAGCGCTGACGCTCCTCGGCGGTCACAATCGGTTTCAGGCGCTCTTCTTCGTCCGTGACGACGGGAATTGCGGCAATCAAAGCGCGGGTATAGGGGTGTTGCGGATTGGCGAAGACATCACCGGTTGGCCCGTCCTCGATGATTTCACCACGCAGCATGATGGCGATGCGCGAGCAGAAATTGCGCATCAGCGACAGGTCGTGCGAAATCATCAGATAGGTCAGCCCGAGTTCCCGGCGCAGTTGTTCCAGCAATTCGATGACGGTCTTTTGCACGGACACATCCAGTGCTGCGGTTGGCTCGTCCAGAATCAGAATCTTCGGTTCGGCGGCCAGCGCGCGGGCAATTGCCACACGCTGTTTCTGCCCGCCGGAAAGCTCATGCGGATATTTCGCAAGATAGGCCTGCGGCAATCGCACCAAATCCATCAATTCAGCCATCCGCGCTTCGCGTGCTGACGTGTCCATACCGATGGATTTCAACGGCAGTGATAGCGTCTGCCGAACCGAGCGCTTGGGATTGAGCGATGTGCCGGGGTTTTGATAGACGATCTGCGTCAATCGCTTGCCGTGTTCCGGCTGCGGCGCGTCGATGGCAAGCACGCCCGATGTGGGCGTGACCAGCCCCATGATCATGCGCGCCACGGTCGTCTTTCCAGAACCGGATTCGCCCGCAAGCCCGAAAACCTCGCCCTCGCGCAGAGTGAGGGAAACATCCCGCACCGCATGATAGCCGTTACGTCTCCCGAAAATCTTGTTCAGGCCTTCGATGCGCACGATTGGCTGCCGGTCACTTTGCTGCGCATCCTTGACCTTTGATCCGTAAAGCGGCGGAACGGCGTTCAGCAGCGCGTTGGTGTAAGCGTCCTTGGGGCTGTGAAGAATGTCCGCACAGGCACCGGTTTCAACGATGTCGCCATGGTGCATCACCACCACACGATCCGCCACTTTGCGCACGACACCCAGATTATGGGTGATCATCAGCAGCGCCATGTTTTCTTCGATTACCAGTCGGTTGATGAGATTGAGAATCTCGTCCTGCGTGGTCACGTCGAGCGCCGTGCCGGGCTCATCGGCGATCAGTAGTTTCGGGCGGTGTAACAGTGCCAGACCAATCAGCACCCGCTGGCGCATGCCGCCGGACAGTTCGGACGGGTAGGCGTTCATGATGCGGTCGGTATCGGCAAGTTGCACTCGGCGCAAAACTTCCGCAATACGTGTCCGGCGCTCGGCCTTTGGTGATGAGATACCATTGCGGCGATCTGCAAACCGCATCACGTCATCCAAGTGAGTGCCGATTTTGAACACCGGATTGAAGGATGAAAGCGGGTCCTGCATGATCAGCGAAAAGGCGGTACCTTTCAGTGCTTCGCGTTCTGCTGCCCGCATGTCCAGAATGTTCTTGCCGCCGACAAGGATGGAACCGGAGGTGATAGCCGCGTTCTTCGGCAAAGTGCCAATGATCGCCTTAGCCGTGACCGACTTGCCGGACCCGGTCTCGCCGATCAGCGCCACACGCTCACCCGCCGCAACGGTAAAGCTGACATTTCGCAATACCTGGCGGGTGCGGCCATAGGTGGTGAAGGAGACGTCGAGACCTTCGACTTTGAGAAGCGCTTCGCTCATGGATCAGTTCTCCACGTCAAACATGTCGCGAAGGCCATCGCCCAGCAGGTTGAAGCCCAGCGTGACGTAGAACACCGCAGCACCCGGGCAGAGGACCTCCCACCAGAAGTCGGGCATGAACTGGCGACCGTCTGCGACCATCGAGCCGAGATCCGGTGTCGGTGGTTTCACGCCAAAACCGAGGAAGCTGAGTGTCGCCCCAAACAGGATGACGAAGGCTGCATCCAAGGTGGTCTTGACCGAGATGACCGATACGCAGTTCGGCAAAATCTCGCGAAACAGAATGTGCATCGGTCCTGCGCCGGCCAGACGCGCGGCTTCGATGTAATCTTCGGAAGCGATGGATTTCGAGACGGAGTAGATCAGCCGTGCGTGCCAGGTCCACCACAACAACGTAATCGCGATCATGGCGTTGGTCAGTGTCGGTTCCAGAAGGTTGGAAACGGCAAGCGCCATGACCAGCGGCGGCATGGCCAGCATGACATTGGTCAATCCGGTGATGAGCTTTTCCGTCCAGCCACCGAAATAACCAGCGATCAGACCCAGAACGGTGCCGATTGGGACGGAAATGCCGAGAACGCCGATGACTAGAAGCAGTGACACCCGCAAGCCGAACACGGTACGTGAAAAGATGTCGCGACCCGCTTTGTCGGTGCCGAACCAGTGAAGGGCATCGGGAGCCATATGTCGGGCACGGAAATCAACCACAGCGCCGACATGTTTGGGGTAGGGCGTTAGCCAGGGTGCGAACACGGCGAGGATGATGACCGAAAGCAGTATCAGCGCGCCGATGACCGCCGTCGGATTGTGGCTGAAGCGGTACCACATGATGTATCCGGCACTCAGCGGCCGATCGGATGTGTCGAGCATTTTCATATCGGCCATCAACGTGCCTCCTTTCGGCCCAGGCGCGGGTCGATGATCGAGATCAGGATGTCGACGATCATGTTCGCAACGATGAAAAACAGGCCTGCAACCAGCACCACGGCGGTCACGGCGTTGAGATCTTTTTGCAGGATCGAGGTCAGCCCGTAGGATGCGAATCCGCCCCAGGCGAAGACCATCTCGATCACGAAGGCATTTCCAATCAGTGAGGCGAATTCCAGTCCCATGATCGTCAAGGGCGCGATGGACGACAGCTTGAGCAGATAACGAAAGATGATGACGCGCTCAGGCACGCCGAAACTTTGCAGCGTCAGCACATGGTCCTTGCGCTGGTTTTCGATCATCGAGGAGCGCGTGATGCGAGTGATCTGCCCGATGCCTGCCATGGAGAGCGCGAAGGCTGGAAGTGCAAGGTGTTTCAGCGCATCGAGCACAACATCGAAGCGGCCAGCCAGCAAACCATCCAGTATCAGAAAGCCCGTCGGTCCGCCCTGCCAACCCAAGGAGTGATCAAGCCTGCCGATGATGGGCCAGCCGGAAATGAATTTTGCTGCCAGCAATTGAAGCGTTATGGCGAAAAGGAAGCTCGGGATGGTGACGCCGGTGAGCGACAGTATCCGACCAATATGATCAAGGCCTCTGTCCCTGTAGTGCGCGGTAATCACGCCAAGCGGTATCGCGACCAGAAACATGAAGATGACGGAGACGAGAACCAGCTCGACCGTGGCAGGAACTGTCTGGGCAAGGTCCGTCGTTACAGGCCGCTGAGAGACCAGTGACTGGCCGAGATCACCCTGTAGGGCATGGCCGACGTAATCGAAATATTGCAGCGCCAGCGGCTTGTCCAAGCCCATCTGAAGGCGCAACGCCTCTACCTGTTCTGGTGTCGCAGCAGGGCCTAGCGCCATGCGTGCCGGGTCGCCGGGCACCACGCGTGCCAGTGTGAAGATCATGATCGACAGAGCAACCATGACCAGCACGAAGGTGCCAAGCCTGGTCATGACTGCCAACAAAGGATGTTGCTGCATCGGGGAGGCTTTCTTGGTTGTCGCTTCCTGATGAGCGAACATCCCCCGCAGATCGGATGACAGCAATCCGAGAAAGGTATAGTTTTTTTGCTTTATGGTATAGGTTTTTGACGCGGTTTCGCCTATTCCGATTTTATGACTTCGATCATCCAACGTCCGGTTTTGTGCTCGCGCATTCTAAGCAACAAAGCGGGCGTCATCTTTCTGCGCGCCCCGGCAGGTGCTGGTAAGACAGTGCTGCTGAACATGGTGGCAGAGCAGGTAGGGAGACACGTTTGCACGTCTCGCCAACCGGGCGCGACAGATGTGCAGGATGGCTGGCTGTTTTGGGATATTCCGGTCTCTGTCAGAACAGCGCGGTTGCCGGCTGCGGTCGTTGAGATCGTGCGCACGCTGGTGATTGCATGCCGTGCCGACCAACGCATCAGCGGTCTGGCGCGGCAAATATTGCATTTCGGGTCCGACACGATCCATGCGGACGATCTGACGCTGAGCGATGGTGAACTTGCAGGTCTGCCGGTTACAACAGCGGCTCGCATACGCAACGAATACGCGGGTTGGCCAGCATTTCTGGGCCTTGATGAGGGCATAGATGAGCCGACGCGGATCGACTATCTGCGAGAGGCTTTTCTCGCCCATCTCTCGCCATCGCAAACCATGGCGCTCAACCTATGGCTCGAAGCTCCCACAGCCTCCGAAAATGAGCCTTGGGAAAGTCAGTTGCCGCCCTTTCTAACGCGTGAGCCGCAAAAGCACACCGAGCTTCTGCGGCTTCTGTCCATAGCCGTTCGGGAGCGCCTTGCAGCTTTTGAGACCGGCAGTGCCGTGGTCGAACTGGCGTCTGCACTGGAAGCATCAGGTCAATCGTTGCGCGCCATGTCCCTTCTGCTCGATCATGGATACGAAACCCATGCGGCACAGATTCTTGAGCGCGCCCATGGTCGCGAACTGATCTACCGCACCAGTGTCAGTTCATTTCAGGACATCATCACGCGCTTCTCGCATGAAATGATTGCCACGAACGAGACGGTGTTGTTTGCCGTCTGTCGCTCGCTCCTCAAGCAGGGAGAACTTCAACGCGTTCGCCATCTTGTCAGCAAGCATCTCGGCTCGGATTATCTCGATCCGCTCAAAGTGCTGTCGCTCGGATCGAGATTTTCCTTCGCCGCTCGCACTTTCCGTCTCAATCTGATGATCAGCGAGGATTTGACGCCCAATGATGCCGTGATCAACCGGCTTGGGGAATTCATGGCTGATTACCCCATGGGGGACCACGCCAAATGGGCGAGCTATTACAACGCACTTCTCGAGTTCGAAATTCGCCGCCGCAATTTCCGTGAGGCGGAAGCCGCCGCTGCCCGCGCGCTCATCTATCTCCGAAAAATGGGCGGTCAGCCGCTTCTCGAGTTCTTCATCCATCTGCACCAGATCGTCCTGCGTCTGATGAGCGGCGATGTGCTGATGGCGCGGCGCGCGGCGCAAGATGCCCGCGACAGGCTGCAACAGGTCAACCACGAAGCCGAGACGGAGTTTCGGATGTTGCGGCTTGCGGACGCTTGCATCAACTATGAGGCAGGCCGCTCGCATGATCTTCTGCAGTTCGTACAGAATGATTTCGAACAATTCGCGGCATCGGAGATATGGCCGAGCCTCATGCAGTTCGGCTTGCATTATGCAACGCAGGCCGTGATCGATCATTTCCCCACGACCATAAGGCCGGGATTTCTGGATGGCCTCTGGATTCATCTTTCGGAGGGGCTGCAGTTCCATGCGATGATGGAAATCCGCACGGCCATCGCCTATCAAAACACCAACCGCTGGGCTGAAGCCGCTGCAACACTGATGTCGATCCGCATGCCCATGGGCCGGAACTGGGTGGAAACCGCGCAGGACGAGCTTTCGCGCCTGACGCGGCGGGATGAGATTGCCTATGTCATGGCGTGGATGCGCGATGCCGTTCACCTGTGGACGCCACGCCCCTATCTTTCCCGCCAGCTCGATGCCCTGATCGCCAATCCAAAGGTGACAAATCGTGAGAGGGTCGCACTGCACATATGGCAAAGCTACACCGCCCACCAACGCCGCGATAATGCCGCAGCGCGCTCGCATATTCTTCTGGCGCTGGAGTCGGCCAAACGTCTCGGCTGCCACGGCGTGCTATCCGAAGAGCGGATATTCCTGTCTCCTCTCTTGGAAAACCGCCGCATCCGCAGCTTCATCGAAACCTCATCCGATGTCCGCGCTGCGCTGTCGATCTTCGCATCCTCCATCAATTCGCCACAGGCACGCGCCTTGCACGGCGGATTGTCTCAGCGGGAGGTGCAGATGTTGCAATTTCTGGCGGGTGGCATGTCCAATAAACGTATCGCGCAAGCCCTCAACATCTCCGAAGTGACGGTCAAGTTCCACCTTGGGAACCTGTTCAAAAAACTCGACTGCAAACGTCGTGCGGAAGCAATCAGGGCAGCGACGGCGCTGGGCTGGCTTTAAGAAAGCTTGCTCAGGTCATACAGACATTGACCTAGCCTCCCTCAAGACATCCCAACATCGCCGTTCGTCGGTTCGCTGCCATCGCGTTCACCCCGCAACTGCTCGAGAGGCAACCGTGTCGTTTCGTGGATTGACTACGTCTATCTTATTCAATATTATGTATATGTTCATTATAGTGAACGATCTGGGAGGATTTGTTTTTGAGTGGTCGCGGTGTCGAGCGTGTTCTTGATATGATCGAGTGGTTTGCTGCTTCGACGGGTCCTGCGGGCCTTTCTGAGATTGCAAACGCTCTTGCGATGCCGAAATCGAGTGCGTTGCAGATGCTCCAGTCGTTGACTGAGCGCGGTTATGTTCACAGGCTGGGAAGCGGTGAGTATGAGTTGCGGCGCCTTCCGGGGGAAATTTCCTCTGATGGTCACAACTACGGTGCGCTGATCGCGCTGATATCGCCCTATATTCTCCAGGCTGTGGAAGAGACCGGAGAAAGCGGCTTTGTCGCGGTTCTGGAGGGGCAGTCGATCCGTTATCTCAACAAGGTCTTGCCGAAGCGCGAGATCCTGTACGATCGCGATATCGTGCCAACGCGGCCCGCGCACAAGGTCGCGAGTGGTATCGTTCTTCTTGCCGCTGGCAGCGATACGAAGATTGATCATTATATGTCCGCGACCTCCCTTTCGGAGGCCGAGCAAACGAAACTTCGAGAAGCCGTGGCAAGTGCCCGGGCGTCTGGCTTCTATCTCAATCCATTGGGTATCGTTGAGGGGGCCGCGGGTGCGGCGGCGCCAATCCTCGGAGCGAGCGGTGAAGCCGTTGCCGCATTCAACATCTCTGGTCCCCAGGCAAGGTTCATTTCAAATTCCGGCCGCATCAGTGAAGTGGTCAGAGAAACTGCCGTCGCAATCAGTGAGGAGCTGGCGCGTCGCAGTCGTCGTCTATCAAAAGGGAGGTAATAACAATGAAATTCACCACGCTTTCGGCCATTGCCGGTTTGTTTGCCGGCATTGCCAGCATTGCCCAAGCGCAGGAAGTCCCGGCCGGCTATCCAGCCGATTACTCGAAGGTCATCGAAGCTTCCCGCACTGAGTCAGGTGTGATGATCTATTCCAACATGGCCGATAACAACTGGCAGCCCATCATCAAGGGTTTCAACGCCAAATATCCGTGGGTGAAGGTCGAGACGGTCGATCTGGGATCGGGCACCGTGCATTCGCGCTGGGAGGCCGAGAAGGGGTCTAGCGCCCGCACCGCCGACATTCTTGTTTCCGGTGCCAACGACCGCTGGGCTTCCTATGGCAAGGATGGCTTGATGGAAGATTACAAAAGCCCTGAAATCGCCAAGCTTCCAGAGTTCGCACATCCCTATCCGGGCGTGAACGTGCTCTCAACCGATCCGCTTGTCATTACGTACAATGCAGCGCTTCTTCCAGATGACCAGCGCCCGAAGGGTTTCTCATCGATGGTTGCGGCGGCCACAGCTGATCCCGACACGTTCAAAGGCAAGATTACAACTTACGATGCTTCGCGCAACAGCTTCGGTCTCAGCGCGTGGTGGAGCTACATGAACAAGAAAGGTGAAGAGGGCTGGAGCGATCTGCGCAAGATCGGCCCGATGATCCGTGGCGAAACATCCGGCGGCCCGATGAATGAAAAGATCGCCACCGGCGAGTATCTGATGGGCGTTGCGGTTTCTGGGATCACCATTTTCCCGCGCCTTGAGCAGCCAGGCGGCGAGATTCTCGGTTTTGCTTTCCCCGATGACGGCACGATCATGATGCTTCGCGGCATGGGTATTCCCAAGGGTGTCGCCAACCCGAATTCAGCCAAGCTGTTTGTCGATTACGCTTTGAGCCAGGATGGCCAGACGCAGGTGGGCAAGGGTGGTCTTGTTCCCTACCGTGAAGATGTGCCGGAAGATCAGGTACGTTACACCTTCCAGAAGATCGGTGGCATCGTCGGCAACGACAACATGATCATTGCTGGCTTCGATCAACGCTTGATCACCGAAGCGGGTCCCTTCGTTGAGAAGTGGAACGCAGCAATCGCTGGCCGTTAAGGCCGTGCTTCGAGGGTCAGCCGCCTTTCGGTGGCGGCCCTCTTACCAACCCTGACAGGAAAATTCGATGACGGATATCAGCCACCCCGGCGCGGCCGGAAGGGGGATAGACCGATCGCGTGCGATCTACTGGGGCGTTGCGGCGCTGACGACGATCCTCGTATTCGGTCCGATCACCCCTATCATCTTCCAGGCATTCCTCGACAAGCCTCTCTATGACGACACGGCTGTCATGACGGTCGGCAATTTCAGCCGTCTGTTCAGTGAACCGGGCATGGCAGGCATATTCTGGAACACGCTCTATTTTGGCGCGCTGACGATGCTCGTTGCGCAGCTTTTCGGCGCAGTCATGGCGGTTCTCGTCGGGCGTACCAATCTGCCGGGTCGCAAATGGTTGGGCGAGATTTTCATCTGGCCGCTGTTTGTGTCTAATCTCGTGATCGCCTTTGGCTGGTTCACCATGTATGGCCCTTCAGGCTTCATGACACTTGCCGCCAAGACTTATCTCGGTGGTGCGCCGTGGAATCTTTATAGCGTGACCGGCATGGGCATTGTTGCGGGTCTCAGCCAGGCGCCGCTGACCTATCTGATGTGTCTTGCCGCCGTCACCAAGGCCGATCCGCTTCTGGAAGATGCGGCCCGCTCCACAGGGGCTGGCCCGTTCCGCGCCTTGTTTTCGGTCACCATTCCGATGATCCGTCCGGCCATCATCTATTCCGCCGTGCTGAATTTCGTCGTCGGCATCGAAATGCTCGCCATTCCTCTTCTGTTCGGCGGCCCGTCCGGCATCCAGACGGTAACGACGTTTCTCTACAATGCCGGCATCAACGCCTCGGTGCGCCCGGAATATGGCATCGTCGGTGCCGCAGCCGTCATTCTTTTGATTGTGGTGGCGTTCCTTGTCTGGCTTCAGGGCTTCCTGATGAAATCCTCAGGCCGTTTCGTGACGGTGCGGGGCAAGGCCAGCCGTCCATCGACACTCGATCTTGGCGCATGGCGCTGGCCCGCTTTCCTCTTCGTTTTTGCCTTTGCATTTTTGACGATCATTTCTATCTTCGGAGGCATCTTCATGCGCTCTGCGGTCAGCTTTCTCACGCCGCTCATTCCTTTCTGGAAAGTGCTGACCACCGCCAATTTCGAACATGTCTTGGGTTCAGCCAACTATGTGAGATCGATCGTCAATTCCGTTCTGGTCGCCACGATTGGCGCAGCCATCGGCACTTTCTTCATTCTCGTCATCGCGCTCGTCGCGCGCCGCTCGGACTTCAGCTACAGGCGGACGCTCGAATATATCGCGCTGTTTCCGCGCGCTCTGCCGGGCATCATTGCAGGCCTTGGCTTCTTCTATGCGGTGATCTGGCTACCGGGAGCCGATGTCATTCGTGGCACCATCGCCGTGCTGATCCTTGCATTCATGATCCGCTATATACCGGTTGGTTTCGGCGCTATCGCTCCGGCTCTTGCCCAGGTGGGTGAGGAGCTGGACCGCGGCGCACGCATTTCCGGTGCGGACTGGTGGACGACAGTGACACGCATCATCGTGCCTATCCTGAAGCCCGCATTGTTTAGCTGTTATGCGCTGCTCTTCATCCACTTCTTCAAGGAATATGTGACGGCGGCCTTCCTCTATCAGCCTGGGTCCGAAATCATCGGCACGACCATGCTTCAGCTTGTTGCCCAGGGCGATAATGGCCCGGTCTCTGCTCTTGCAACCATCCAAGTCATCATTACCGCCGCGTTCGTTCTTCTCGCACGCCGCGTCATGGGAGCCAAAATCTATGGCTGATCTCGTTCTCCAAAACCTCACCATCAAATACGGGGCCGTTACGGCGGTCGATAATCTCAACATTCACGTTGCGTCCGGCGAATTCCTGACCTTGCTCGGCCCTTCCGGCTGTGGAAAGTCCACGTCACTCTTTGCAGTCGCCGGTCTCAACCACGCCACGTCAGGCACGATCCGGATCGGTGACCGTGTCTTGTTCGATGGCAATCCCAGCAACACCGTGCCCCCGGAAAAACGCAATATCGGCCTCGTTTTCCAGTCTTACGCTCTGTGGCCACACAAAACGGTGGCTGAAAACCTCGCTTTTCCTCTGACGCTACGCAAGATTGGCAGAGCAGAGCGGGATGAGCGCATCAAGGATGCATTGGGGCTCGTTGAGATGCTGCCCTATGCGGATCGTTACCCGTTCGAACTTTCCGGTGGACAGCAGCAGCGCGTTGCCCTTGCCCGCGCGCTCGTCTATCGCCCGCCGCTTCTGCTCCTCGATGAGCCGCTCTCAAACCTCGACGCAAAACTGCGAGAGCGTGCGCGTGTGTGGCTGCGCGAGCTGCAGGAGCGGTTGAAAGTGACGACCATTTACGTCACCCATGATCAGGCCGAAGCGCTTGCCGTGTCCGACCGCATTGCCGTGATGAGCATGGGGCGAATGCGCCAGCTTGGCAGCCCACGCGATATCTATGAGCGTCCCGCCGACAGCTTCGTTGCTGACTTCATCGGCTCGTCAAACTTCTTCGATGGCACGATGATTGAGAGCGGGACGGACACAGCACGCATCCGGCTTGTCGATGGCAGCGAAATCGTAACGCCAGCAGGACCATCTGACCCTAACGGCGCTGTCGTGGTCGCCATCAGGCCGGAAAAGATCGAAATTGTCGGTGAGGGCGGCCCGAACACGATGCGGGTTTCCATAGAGCAGCGCACTTATCTGGGTTCCGTCTGGCAATATGCGGTGCGCTCCGGCCCGATCGAGTTTCGTATCCAGACACCATTGGAGCTGAAGGACTCGTCCATTCTGGTTCATCTTCCTCAGGAGTTTTGTGCCGTTTTTCCCGGAACACGTGACCAGAATTGAGGCCTTCAATGGTAGAGAATCCAAAAACCGTCCGTTTTCAGGCAGATCAAAAAGGCCCGCTACACGGCATCCGGGTCGTTGATCTCAGTCGTGTGGTCGCCGGTAACATGCTCTCGTTGCAGCTCGGAGACTTCGGGGCTGATGTCATCAAGGTCGAACCACCGCAAGGCGACGCGTTGCGTGAATGGCGTGACAATGGCCATTCCCTGCACTGGAAGACTTATGGCAGAAACAAAAGGTCGATTGCCCTCAACCTGCGCAATCCAAAAGCTTTGGAGGCGTTGAAGAAACTGCTCGAAACGGCGGATGTCTTCATAGAGAACTTCCGGCCTGGCACGCTTGAGGAAATGGGACTCTCGCCGGAAAGCCTGGCGGCGCTTAACCCGAAGCTCATCATCGTGCGGATTTCCGGCTTCGGTCAGACCGGTCCCTATGCAAAGCTTCCCGGTTTCGGCACATTGGTTGAGGCGATGAGCGGCTTTGCCATGCGCACCGGTTTCCCGGATCGCGAACCGGTCCTCCCACCGTTGGCCCTGGCCGACATGATCTCCGGTCTGACGGGGGCAAATGCTGTCATGATGGCGCTGTTTGCGCGCGAACGGGGGGATGCCGCAGGTCAGGTCATTGACCTGTCGCTTCTTGAGCCAATCTTCGCGTCGTTGGGACCAGAGGCGTCGATTTATCACGTTACCGGCAAGGTCAAGCAAAGGTCCGGCTCAGGCTCCAACACGGTTTCACCGCGCAACGTCTATCTGTGCAGTGACGGCAAATACGTGGCGCTATCCGGCTCCACGCAGGTCATTGCGATGCGGATATTCGATATCGTTGGGCGGCCCGACATGAAGGATGACCCACGCTTTGCCAGCAATGCAGAACGGGTAAAACATCGCGAACTGGTCGATGCCGCGCTCGGGGCTTGGTTCGTGACGCGAACCCGAGATGAAGCGCTTGCGGAGATGCGCAAGGCAGGTGCCACCGTCGGGCCGGTCTATGACATCGCCGACATCAGCACGGATCGGCATTTTGCCGAACGGGAAATCGTCGTGAATGTCGAGGATGCCGATCTCGGCAGTATTCCGCAGCACAATATTTTTCCACGTTTTTCGAAGACACCGGGTGTTTTCCGTCATCCGGCACCGGATGTGGGCGAGCAGACAGAGGCAATTCTGGCCGAAGTCGGTCTGACCCCTGCTGATCTGGAGGGCGAAGAATGATCGCGTCTCTCCTTTATGTTCCAGGCAATGCGCCCCGCTTTCTGGAAAAAGCAGGCCAGCGGGGCGCGGATGTCGTCATCATCGACCTTGAGGATGCCGTGCCGGAAGATGCCAAGACGGAAGCACGCGATGCGCTTGAAAAATGGGTGCCGGAAATACAGCAGAGCGGCTGCAAGGTTTTCGTTCGCGTCGACAACTCCGAGCGATTGTTCGAGGATGCTGTGGCAGCGACCGTTGCGGGAGCCGATGCGCTCTATATTCCAAAGGTCAACACCGCAGATGTTCTCACAGATTTGGCGCAACGCCTTCAGCAGTATGAGGCCTCACGTCCGCCCATCGATTTCGTGCCTTTGATCGAGGATATGAAGGGACTGTTTGAAGTCCGGGCAATTGCCCACGGCCCACGCGTTCTGGCACTGACATCCGGCGGGGAGGATCTGGCGACAGCAATGGGAGCTCAGCCGACACCGGATGTGCTGCGCTATCCCAAGCTGATGATCCATTATGCGGCCAAGGAGGCGGGTGTGCTTTCCTTCGGAATGCTGCGCACCACGGTCGATTTCGCCGATAAGGAGGCACTTCGTTCGGCTGCACTTGAGGCGCGTGACTTCGGTTTCGACGGCGCAACATGCATCCATCCATCTGTCGTGCCGATCCTGAACCAATGCTTCGCTCCCAGTTTGGACGAGGTTGCGTGGGCGCAGAAAGTCATCGCAGCGAATACCCAAGAGGCTGCGGCGGGGCGAGGGGCCTTTATGCTGAACGGTAAGTTCATAGATGCGCCAATCGTGACGCGGGCCCAAAATCTTCTTGCACGATTTGA
This sequence comes from Agrobacterium vacciniicorymbosi, assembly GCF_040427045.1. Classification (NCBI taxonomy): domain Bacteria; kingdom Pseudomonadati; phylum Pseudomonadota; class Alphaproteobacteria; order Hyphomicrobiales; family Rhizobiaceae; genus Agrobacterium; species Agrobacterium vacciniicorymbosi. The sequence continues at coordinate 166,495 of NZ_JBETMF010000007.1, read as the reverse complement.
GAAAGGACGGGCCACCTCATGACCCATGACATCATTCAGGGCGCACAGTACGGCCATCGCAGCCGCCGCATCCTCGTGACCCATAACAAGATTGCTGAAAAAGCGATCCGATTGCTGAACGCTCACGACGTCGACGTGTTTTTCTCTCCACCTTACGATGCCTCCGAAATCGTCGCCAAGCGGGCTGCGGAGCTTAAGATTGACGGCATGATGGTCCGGCAGGGCCGCATTACGGAGGAGGTGATTGCCGCTTCATCCAACCTCAAAGTCATAGCCAAACATGGTGTTGGCATCGATAACGTCGACATCGCGGCTGCCGCAAAGCTTGGCATCCCGGTGCTAAGAGCCATGGGATCGAATTCTCGTGCTGTTGCAGAGCATACGATTGCTTTGGCACTGAGCCTTATCAAAGAGGTGCTGCCGCTCGACAGGGCGGTGAAAAGTGGTGAATGGCCTAAGCCGACCTTTATCGGCAAGGATTTCCTCGGAGCTACGCTTGGCCTGATCGGTTATGGTGGCATTGGGCGCGAAACGGCTCGCATGGCTGAAGCGCTTGGAATGGAGGTTGTGGTCTACGATCCCTTCGCGCCGGGCGCAGCAGAAGCCGACGGGTTCGCCTCTGCCAGCGACATCAATCTCATGCTGCCAGCCCTCGACATTTTGAGCATCCATTGCCCGCTGACGGCGACGACACGCGATCTGATTGACGGGCGTCGTCTCAGCATGATGAAGAAGACCGCCGTCCTCGTAAACACGGCCCGTGGCGGCATTATCAATGAGGCGGCGCTTGCTGAAGCACTGTCTACTGGTGCCATCGCAGGTGCAGCGCTCGACAGCTTCGCCACCGAGCCACCGGCACCCGACAATCCGCTGTGGTCACTAGGCACACTCATCGCCACTCCTCATATCGGTGGCGTCACCTACGGCTCCGCAGATGCCATGGCAATTATCGCCGCTCAGCACATTATCAGCGTTCTCGACGGCAATGCGCCCGACGAGCGCTCCGTCGCCCGACCAACCGAACTTTCTGCTACCTGAGGCTCCCATGACTTACGGATTTCGCGTGAAACTGAACTGGGATCGTATCGAGCCAACGCTCATCGATTCATTCCGAAGCCTTCCTGTAGCCAATGTCAGCGATTCCATGTCGCGCATTTGTGCCCTTGGCACGGGTATGAGACCCATGCACCGCTCTGGCAATCTCGCTGGCCCCGCACTGACCGTCAGAACCCGCCCTGGCGACAATCTGATGCTTCACAAGGCAATCGATATGGCACAACCGGGCGACATCATCGTTGTCGATGCCGCTGGCGAAACCGCCAACTCCCTGATGGGTGAGTTGATGCTTGCCCACGCAATCCGGCGGGGCTTAGCAGGCTTTGTGCTCAACGGTGCAATTCGCGACGCCGAAGCATTTATGGAGCGCAACCTCCCCGTTTTTGCCAGCGGCGTAACCCATCGCGGCCCCTATCGCACCGGCCCTGGCGAAATCGGGCTTCCCATCGCCATCAACGGGACGGTGATAGAGCCCGGCGATCTGATACTCGGTGATCTCGATGGCGTGGTATGCGTTCCAAAAGCCGCTGCGGCGGATGTCCTCAAGGCAACAATCAAAAAGCATGAGGCCGAAACCAAGCAAATGATGGAAACCGAGGCAGGCACGGTGAACCGTGATTGGGTGGATAAGGTCCTGAAGGAGGCCGGTTGCGAGTTCATCGATTGATGATGGCGCAGTGCGAATACCAACAGACATGGAGCGATCAGGAGATTCCAGGACGGTATTGCATCTCCTGATGCCTACTCCGCAACCCTCCGCAGTGATTTTTCAATCTGCCCGCCGCAATATTGGTCTCCATATTTCTCTAGGGTGCTCTTATTGAGCTCAACAAGAGATGGCATCGCTTGCATCCGCTCCGAAAGCCCACGGATAATCGGTGCCGTCGATTTGAAAATGGCATCGATTGCGGGGAAGCGATCACTCATCGTCGCCCAGAGCGTAGCGGTGACGATGTCGGCGATGCCTGGCTGCTTTGTTCCGAGTATGTAACCCGTATCGCGCGTAAGGCCGTTGCGCTGTCCGGTGTCCTCAAAAATCCGCATCCATTTTTGAAGCCGTGGCACGAACTCTTTCCACTTTTCATCGGTCCACATTTCTCGCCCGCCATCAAGCGTCAGTTCGTCGATCACGTCATTGGTGTCATTTATGATTTTGGTCGTGAGTGCACGACCTTCGGCGGTGTCTGGTAAAAGATCGAGACGTTCGCCCAGATAAAGGGCGATTGCGGGCATTTGCGATATGGCGAAGTCTCGTTCGCGGTCGATCAGAATGGGTGGGCCCATGAAGGCGATGGGCTGCTGACCTGCGTCACGCTCCATCATTTCGCCGATCTCGTTGGAATCATGTTCATCCCAAGAGCGGCCACCATAGGCCAGAATGGCGCGGATGAACTGGCCGCGAAACGGCACGGGCCAATAGTAAAGGTCGAAGTCGCTCACGTTTTATCTCCCGACTGTCTACGTAAAAAACAACGGAGACGGGTGCGGGCGGTTCCATTGCGATATTATCATGTGCTTACAAAGTGGCTCCTGTTTAAGGAACGCAATTGACAGCCCTTCGCTTTCAGTTATTCTGTTATAAAAGCTTATATAACATAATAGTGGAACATCTGAAAACCGGGAGCTTTGTATGAGACTCAAGCTAGCACTTCTTATTGCCACCGCGCTTGTTGCTGCCCCGTCGCTTCTTTCCGCACAGGAAAAGGGTGGCGTCATCAATGTAGCGACGATTGGCGAGCCGCCGACACTCGATCCGATGGCATCGACTGCGGACCTCGTCGGCATCGTTACGCAGCATATGTTCGAGACGCTCTACACATTCGACAAGGACTGGAAGACGACGCCTTTGCTGGCTGAAAGCCTGCCAGAGATCAGTGCGGATGGTAAAACCTACACCATCAAGCTGCGCTCCGGCATCAAGTTTCACGATGGTTCCGATATGGCATCTGATGACGTCGTTGCGTCGCTGAATCGTTGGATCAAGGTTGCCTCGCGCGGCAAGCAGGCAGCATCTTTCATCGACAAGATCGAGGCGACCGATTCGTCCACAGTGACGATTACATTGAAGCAGCCTTATGCGCCGCTTGTTTCACTGCTCGCCTTCAACAATTCTGCGGCGATTATTCTGCCAGCCGAGAAGCAGGATGAGCCGATGAAGGAGTTCATCGGCACTGGTCCCTATATGCTGAAAGAGCGCAAGGCCGACCAGTACATCCAGCTCGTGCGCTTCGATGGTTACACGCCGCGCTCTGGCGAGAGCAATGGTTATGGCGGTGCGCGCCATCAGTATCTCGATGAAATCCGCTTCGTGCCCGTGCCGGACGCCAATACGCGAGTGGAAGCGGCAGTCTCCGGTCAGTATGACTACATCGATAGTCTCCCGGTCGAATCCTTCGACAAGATCAAGTCGTCCACGGTGACCGAGCCGGTCGTTCTCAAGCCTTTCGGCTATCCGGTTTTCGTGTTCAACACGGCAGAGGGTATTGCCAAGGATGTCGCCATTCGTAAAGCCATTCGCCAGGCTCTGAGCATGGAAGACATGATGGCCGCAGCGTTTGGCAGCACCGATTTTTACGCGCTGGATGGCGATATCTATCCGAAGAATTTCGTCTGGAACACAGATGCCGGTGTTGAAGGCAATTACAATCTCGCAGACCCTGAGGGCGCTGCCGCAGCGGCCAAGGCTGCTGGCTATGACGGCGAAAAGCCGATCCGTATTCTGACCAGCCGCCAGTATGAATTCCATTACAAGATGGCGCAGGTTGCGGCAGAATATCTGAAGCTCGCCGGTTTCAAGGTGGATATGCAGGTGGTCGATTGGGCAACGCTCACGCAGCGTCGCGCCGACAAGGGTCTATGGGATATCTACATAACCCACAGCCCGTTCCTGCCAGAACCTGCATTGATTGGTTCGCTCGCCCCAACATCTCCCGGCTGGTGGGATACGCCGCTGCGCAAGCAGACGGTCGAAGCCTTCTCTGCCGAATCCGATCCAGAAAAGCGCGTTGCGCTCTGGGCTGATGTTCAAAAGGCGATGTATGCGGAAATTCCATACATGAAGATCGGCGATTTCAATGGTCTGACTGCCAAGGCCAAGAAGGTTGAGGGCGTCGATCCTGCTCCGTGGCCATATTTCTGGAATGCTTCGATCAAGAAGTAACGCTTTTCGATGGGCCGGATGCCGCTTTGCCGCGGCTCCGGTTTCGGAAATGTTTCTGCCTTGTAGCATGAAGAGAGACATTTATGATCCGTTATATTCTCCAGCGCCTGTTCGGCATGATCGTCGTGATGTTCCTCGTCGTGACCATCGTTTTCGTCATCGTGCGCGTCACGCCGGGCGACCCGGCTGCCGTCATGCTGGGTCCAGATGCGTCCGCACAGGACATTGCTGATCTGCGCATGCGGCTGGGGCTTGATCAGTCCCTTATCGTTCAATATCTGATCTACATCGGCCAGATGCTGAAAGGCGATCTCGGTCAGTCGATCTTCCTCAATATGCCGGTGACCTCTGCGCTGATGGCACGGGCTGAGCCGACCTTTTTCCTGACGCTCTTTTCGCTTCTGATTGCCAGTGTCATCGCTCTGCCCATCGGCATCTATGCGGCCTATCGCCGTGGCTCATTTATCGATCAGGCCGCAACGACCATTGCCATGCTGGCGGCCAGTATTCCCAGTTTCTGGCTCGGACTCATTCTCATGCAGTTCTTCGCCGTGCGGCTGAATCTGTTTCCCGTGTCCGGTTACGGCGGGCCGGGTTCGAGCTTCATGGAACGCATGTACCATTTGACGCTTCCGGCTTTCGCTCTTGGCATTGTCTCCTCTGCCCTCATTCTGCGTTTCACGCGCGCTTCCATGCTGGATGTTCTGGGTGACGATTATATTCGCACCGCCCGTGCCAAAGGTCTGGTCGAGCGCCGCGTCATTCTCAAACACGCGCTGAAGAACGCGTTGATCCCTATCCTGACCGTCATCGGCTTGACCGCTGCCGTGCTGATCTCCGGTGCCGTCGTTACGGAGACCGTGTTCGGTCTGCCGGGTGTTGGCAGTCTGGTGGTGTCGGCCGTTCTGCGACGGGATTATCCAGTCATTCAGGGAGCTCTGCTGGTCATTGCAGCGCTCTACGTCCTCATCAATTTCGCAATCGATATGCTGTATTTGGCGATCGATCCGCGTGTGCGTTATTGAGGGGGGCGCGACGGATGGTCGATTTGACAGCAACCACCCCAAAGCCTGCCCCCAGCGAAGACTCCAAGTTCCTGCGCCGGTTCCTGAAGCGCAAAACCGTGGCTTTTGGCCTCATCATTCTGGTGATCTTCGTTCTGCTGGCCGCGCTTGCGCCGTGGATTGCGCCTTACTCGCCCTCCAAGCTGTCCATCGTCAACCGACTGAAGCCGCCGAGCGAAATCTTCTGGTTTGGCACAGACGAATTCGGCCGCGATGTCTTTTCGCGAACGATCTATTCCGCGCGGTTATCGTTGCTGATTGGTGCTTCTGTCGTCGTGCTGTCGGCGACTATCGGTGTGACGCTAGGACTTCTTGCCGGTTTCTTCCAAAAACTCGATACGCCGATTGCCCGTCTGATCGATGCGATGATGGCGTTTCCGGATATTCTTCTTGCCATCGCGCTGGTCGCTGCCCTTGGGCCTTCGCTCACCACAGTCATCATCGCACTATCGATTGTGTACTCACCGCGTCTTGCCCGTATCGTTCGCGCCTCGACATTGGTGATCCGCGAACTGCCTTATGTGGAGGCGGCACAGGCACTGGGCATTTCGACCTTCCACATCATGACGCGGCATGTGCTGCGCAATCTGCTCTCGCCTATTCTCGTGCAGGCCACATTCCTGTTTGCCAGCGCCATGCTGGCGGAGGCTGGCCTTTCCTTTCTCGGGCTCGGTGTGAGCCCGGAAATTCCAACCTGGGGAACGATGATCGCCAGCGGTCGCCAATATATCGGGCAGGCCGACTGGATGACCTATTTCCCCGGCTTTGCCATCATTCTTTCCGTGCTGTCGCTGCAAATGGTTGGCGATGGTTTGCGGGACATGCTCGATCCAAGACTGCGAAGGGATTTGTAATATGACCGGGGAAAACGCGAAACCGCTCCTCCTCACCAACGTCAAGCCAATGGCTTTCGGCGAAACCGCACAGACTAGCACGACCGATATTCTGGTCGGCGGTGACGGCAAGATTGCCGCCATCGGTCAGTCCATCGCTGCTCCCGCAGATGCCACGCTTATCGACGGCAAGGGCGCATGGATTTCCCCCGGCTGGGTGGATTTGCACGTCCACATCTGGCACGGCGGTACAGATATTTCGATCCGCCCTTCGGAATGCGGCGCGGAACGTGGCGTCACCACATTGGTCGATGCCGGTTCTGCCGGTGAAGCCAACTTCCATGGCTTCCGCGAATATATCATCGAGCCATCCAAGGAACGCATCAAGGCTTTCCTCAATCTCGGTTCCATCGGCCTCGTTGCCTGTAATCGTGTTGCGGAACTGCGTGATATCAGAGACATCGACCTCGATCGCATTCTTGAATGTTATGCCGAAAACAGCGAACACATTGTAGGCCTGAAGGTCCGAGCCAGCCACGTCATCACTGGTTCATGGGGCGTGACCCCGGTCAAACTTGGCAAAAAGATCGCCAAAATCCTGAAAATACCGATGATGGTGCATGTGGGCGAACCGCCAGCACTATACGACGAAGTGCTGGAAATCCTCGGCCCTGGCGATGTCGTTACCCACTGCTTTAACGGCAAGGCAGGTTCGTCAATATTGGAAGACGAAGACCTGTTCAATCTGGCCGAACGCTGCGCATCGGAAGGCGTGCGGCTGGATATCGGCCACGGCGGAGCATCCTTCTCGTTCAAGGTTGCTGAAGCGGCGATTGCAAGGGGTCTGTTGCCACATTCAATTTCGACAGACCTTCACGGTCATTCGATGAACTTCCCGGTCTGGGATTTGGCGACGACGATGTCGAAGCTGATGTCTGTCGGCATGCCGTTCGACAAGGTCGTCAATGCTGTGACGCATGCGCCTGCCGAAGTTATCAAGCTCGACATGCAAAACCGCCTGTCAGTCGGTGCGCGAGCCGATTTCACGATTTTCGATGTCATCGACTCCGATCTCGAAGCGACCGATTCCAATGGTGACGTTTCGCAACTCAAACAACTGTTCGAGCCGCGTTACGCCGTCATTGGCGCGGAAGCCACTGTCGCCAGCCGGTACATTCCGCGTGCGCGCAAACTGGTTCGCCACAGCCACGGCTATTCCTATCGCTGAGGGCTGCCAGACATGAACAGAGAATTTCGCATGATACAGGAGTTTGCGTGACCCAGTCCCCGATCAAGTCAGAAGCAAAGGCGGAAACGCCCTATGACCGGCTTGCCGCGCTCGGCATCGAACTGCCGCCGCCAGCGCCGCCCATCGCCAACTTCGTGACACATGTCATCGAAGGCAACATGCTCTATCTTTCAGGCCAAGGCCCGCGCGAGGCCGATGGTTTCATGCACACCGGCAAGGTTGGAACAAATGTTTCGGCAGAGAAGGCCTATGCCGATGCACGACTGACAGGTGTCAACCTGCTGGCCGTCATGCACGACGCGCTGGGCGATTTGTCCCGCGTGCGTCGCGTCGTGAAACTGCTCGGCATGGTCAATGCCGCGCCTGATTTTCTGGAGCATCCGCAGGTCATCAACGGCTGCTCTGATCTTTTCAATGCCGTGTTTGGAGAGGCGGGGCAGCACGCCCGCTCCGCTGTCGGTTTCGGTTCACTTCCGGGAAACATCACGGTGGAGATTGAAGCCATCGTGGCATTACACGGCTAGGGGGAGACGGTCAGTGGTTGCGCCAGCCCATCAGCTTTTCGATCCGTGCTGCCGACGCCTTGACGCGGTCGGCATAACCGGACTTGTCGGCAAGCACTTTCTGCTCGGGAAGCACGATGGAAATCGTCGCCACGCAATCGCCCCTGTTATCGACAATGGGCGATGCAATGCAGGCCACGGAGTAATCGGACTCCCCGGCTTGAATGGACAGACGCTCTTCAAAAGCCTTGCGCGCTGCGTCCGACAGCGTGGTCGCATCGATGGTGGCGCGACCGGTGGGCGATATGCGCGCGCCGCGTTTGAACAGCTCGATACGCTCGTCTTCCGGCATATGGCCGACGAGAAGACGCCCGGACGCCGTCCAATTGAGGGGAACACGGGTGCCGACACGGGATGCCACCTGAAAATGGCTGGGGCCATCCGCCATGGCCAGCACCAGCATATGTTCGGCATCACGACCACAGACCTGAACGGTTTCGCCCGCCTCGCGGCAAAGATCGTGCATTTCGTGGGTGGCGACACTCATGAAGTCCAGCGAGCGAGCGTAGGCCAAGCCGTAATGATAAAGCCGCGCGCCAAGCCAGATCATGCCGTCGGCATTGCGAGCCAGCATGTTCTTTTCCACCAGATCATCGATGATCACGTAGACGGTGGAAAGCGGAGCCTTGACGGCCTTGGCAATGGCATAGGCACCGGCGGGCGCACCAGTTTCATAGAGATAATCGATGACCTGCAAGGCACGGTCGATGCCGCTGACACGCGAGCGACGCGCCTTGCCGTCACCGTCAACCGCCGATGTCACCTCGGAAAGGTCCGATGATGTCTTCAAATCCAAAACCAAGCTCCTGCACCTTAAAGAACATATTGCATTACTATGGCATAGGCGTGTGCGGGGCAACCGAAATTAGAGCCGGTATCGACGGCTCACAGACTGGAGAATGACAATGTCCGACGATATCCGCACGAAGCTCGGCCTGCGCCCTGTGATCAACGTATCCGGCACGATGACCAGCCTCGGGGCCTCCATCGTGGTGCCGGAAGCGGTTGCCGCCATGGCAGCTATCCTTCCGCAATTTGTTGAGATCAACGATCTTCAGCGCAAGGCAAGCACCATCATTGCGCGGCTGACCGGTGGTGAAGCCGGGTTCGTCACGGCGTCCTGCTCATCCGGCATCAGCCTGGCTGTTGCTGGAACGATTACCGGGCCAGACCTTCTGGCAATTGAGAGGCTACCGGAAACATCGACGCCCAAGAACGAGGTTCTTGTGCAAATGGGCCATGTGGTGAGCTACGGCGCACCGGTGGACCAATCCATCCGTCTGGCTGGCGGCAAGGTCGTGATGATCGGTCAGGCAACATCGACGCATCGCTACCACATGGAAAACGCCATTACCGATAAAACGGCAGCAGCGGTCTTTGTCGTGTCGCATCACGTTGTGGATTACGGCCTCCTTAATCTCAAAGAATTCGTGGAGATCGCGCATGCCAGGGGCGTGCCCGTGATTGTGGATGCGGCATCGGAATATGACCTGAAGCTGTTTCTCGAGCAAGGCGCTGATATCGCCCTCTATTCCGGCCACAAGTTTCTCGGTGGCCCGACATCGGGCATCGTCGCTGGCAAGAAAGAGCTCGTGCGCAACGCATTCCTTCAGAACATGGGCATTGGCCGTGGCATGAAGGTTGGCAAGGAAAGCATTTACGGCGTCATGGCGGCGCTGGAAGCCTGGGAAAAGCGTGACCATACCGGCATCCGCGAGCGTGAAACCAGCTATCTGAACCTGTGGAAGCAGACGCTTGCCAACCGCCCGGGTGTCACCGCGCTCATCGAACCCGACCCGACCAACAATCCGCTGGACCGCATGCGGGTCATCATCTCGACGGAGGAAGCCCACATCACCGCCTGGGATTTGGCCGCCGCCCTGCGCCAAGGCCCGCAGCCGATCATCGTGCGGGATCATGAAGTGGAGCATCACTACTTCTATCTCGACCCCTGCAATCTGCATCCGGGCCAGGAAACCGTGGTGGCGGCAAGGCTTGCAGAGGAACTGGACAAGGCCCGCGCCTCCAACGAGATCATCGCGACACCTTTCGAGGATTTGAGCAGGCATCGTTTCGATGGCGCTTTGAAATGGCCTGACTGACCTATTGCATCCCACTGATCCATCCATCGGGCGGATCAGTGGGATTGGTTCAGGCAGAAAGAACATAAGGGAACGATCATGACCAACCTCGCAAAGACCATGCCCATTGCGCCACAAGCCACCGACCCGGTTCTGTCGGTCGAAAAGCTGCGCACGTCCTTCATGGTCGATGGTGTTTGGAAGCCGGTCGTTCGTGATATTTCCTTCACGGTCGCGCCGGGTGAGACAGTCGCGATTGTAGGAGAAAGCGGTTCGGGTAAATCGGTCACATCACTGTCGATCATGCGTCTGTTGCAGCCCGATACCAGCCGCATCGAGGGTAAGGTCATGCTCGGCGGTCGCGATCTGCTGGCGCTGCCGGAGCATGAGATGCGCAAGGTGCGCGGCAACGATGTGGCGATGATTTTTCAGGAGCCGATGACGAGCCTCAACCCGCTCTTCACTATTGGCGACCAGATTTCCGAGGCGCTGCTGTGTCATGCGCCGATGAGCAAACATGAGGCGAGAGCGGAAACGATCCGCATTCTTGAAAAGGTTCGTATTCCCGCCGCGGCATCCCGTTTCGATGAATATCCGCACCGTTTTTCCGGCGGCATGCGCCAGCGCGTGATGATTGCCATGGCGCTTGCCACCAAACCGAAGCTGCTGATTGCCGATGAGCCAACAACCGCGCTCGACGTCACCATCCAGGGCCAGATACTCGATCTCATCAAGACATTGCAGGAAGAAGAGGGGACGTCGGTTCTCTTCATCACTCACGACATGGGCGTTGTAGCAGAGATCGCGGACCGGACCGTCGTGATGTATCAGGGCGAGCAGGTGGAAACGGGCGCGACCGCCGACATCTTTCATCGTGGCCAGCACCCGTATACACGCGCGCTGCTATCAGCAGTGCCGGTGCTTGGCTCGATGCAGGACTACCAGAGACCGCGTCGTTTTCCTGTCGTCAATGTCGCCACCGGCGAGTCCGATGTGCCGGTCGAGGTTAGCGATACCGTGGCGAAGGGCCAGTCGGTGTTGCAGGTCAAAAACCTCACCAAACACTTCGACATTCATTCCGGCCTGTTCGGCAAACTCACGGGCCGTGTGCATGCGGTGGAGAACGTATCCTTCGATCTCCATGCTGGGGAAACACTTTCGCTGGTTGGTGAATCCGGCTGCGGCAAGTCCACCACGGGCCGCGCGATCATGCGGCTGATAGAGCCGGGAAGCGGCTCCGTTCTGGTCGATGGGCGTGAGGTGCTGACGCTGGACAAGCAGGAAATGCGCGAGATGCGCAAGACGGTCCAGATGATCTTTCAGGACCCCTTCGCCTCGCTCAATCCGCGCATGACGGTTGGCGCCGCCATCGCCGAACCCTTTCTTGAACACAAGATGGGCGACAAAAAACAGGCGAAGGACGTGGTTGCCGATATGCTGGTGAAAGTCGGGCTGACACCTGACATGGCCAAGCGATACCCACATGAATTCTCCGGTGGCCAGCGCCAGCGTGTCTGCATTGCCCGCGCGCTGGCACTTCAGCCGAAAGTCATCGTGGCAGACGAAAGCGTTTCGGCGCTCGATGTCTCGATCAAGGCGCAGGTCATCAATCTCATGCTGGATCTGCAGCAGAGCCTCGATCTCGCCTTCCTCTTCATTTCCCACGATATGGCCGTTGTGGAACGCGTCAGCCACCGGGTGGCGGTCATGTATCTGGGCGAGATCGTTGAGATTGGGCCGCGCGCGGCAGTGTTTGGCAATCCGCAGCATGCCTATACGAAACGCCTGATGTCGGCGGTGCCCGTACCTGATCCGGATCGTCGCCGCATCAAGAGCGGATCAGTCGCGGAGGAACTGAAAAGCCCGATACGACCAGTCGATTACCAGGCTGTTCCACCGAAATTTCGCGAGGTCTCACCGGGCCATCTGGTGACAGAGGTTTGATTTCTTGGTTGGGTTTCGCACGCCGTACCCGTTTCTGAAATTCAAACAGAGAATTTAGGTTGACTTGCGCCGTGTGACAGCGAAACTACATCCTGTTGATGGAAACCAGCTTTGGGAGGAGCGTTTCATGAAACGGAACTGGCCTGATGAGTTCGGCTCATTGTTAGACGGCGCGGAAGAAGTCACTCTCACACTATCCAGTCCAGACAGTGATCATCCCAAGGTGACGCGTAAGGCACTGAAGGTTCGGCTTTCCCAGCAGGACTACGAAAAAATCTGGCCGCTCGCTGAAATGCGTTTTCGCTTGCAGGGTGAACGCGCGGGCTCGGCAATCACCTTGATTACCAGTAATCCTCATTACCAGCATTGGCACCCCGCCGATGGTGGGAGTGAGCAGAGGAACCTGCCAAGCGGCATGGTTCACGAAACGAAATATGTGATCGTTCACTTCCTACTGGATGAAGTACGGGAACCGGTGGAAGCGTAGAATAAACATTGTCGCGGCGAGGCATCGTTAGTTTGGCGTGCCTCGCTCCTTTGTGCGGGGTTCTCACCACCGCTTAAGGCCCGTCATCATCCCGTTTGATGACAGATGTCGAGCAACGTCAGCGCTGCCTTGCTCGCATGCCGCTCCTTATGTCTCAGCAGGCGAAACTCACGCGCAGATGCGGGGAAATCGACTTCGCACAGTCTGCCGCTTTCGATATATTGCTGAGCGGCAAGTCGCGATACGGCTGCGGCACTGCCGCCAGCCAGCAGGGCAGATAAGATCGATTCATTGGATGGCAAAACGAGTATCGTATTGAGCGTGCCTGCTTTGATGCCCATCTCTGTCAGGCTTTCTTCAAAGGCAGACCGAGTACCGGACCCGACTTCGCGCATCACCCACTGGCCATCTCTTATGTCATCGATGCCCAAGGTCTTCTTGCCCGCCCAAGGGTGAGAAGGGCCGACGACAACGACCAGTTCATCGTGTGCGACGATTGAAGCGGCAAATGCCGGCTCATCAAGTTCGCCTTCGACAAAGCCAATATCGGCTTCACCGCTGATGACCGCATCCGCGACGGTGCGTGTGTTGCCAATCGTCAAGCTTAGCTCGATGCCGGGGAACCTGTTGTGAAACTCCATCAGGCGTGGCGGCAACCAGTAGCTGGCAATTGTCTGGCTGGCAAAAACACTGAGCGAACCACGCTGCATGCCGCCGAGCTCGCTGAGAATAAGTTCGACCGAGCGAGACCGTGCGAGAAGCTTTCGCGCCTCATCCAGGAAGATGCGTCCCGTGGCGGTGAGTTCAATGCGCCTGCCGATCCGGTGAAAAAGCTCGACACCGTAATGCTGCTCGAGATTGCGTATCGATGCGCTGACTGCCGATGGCGTCAAATGGATTGCGGCGGCAGCCTTTGTCAGGTGCTCACGCTCTGCGACGGCGACGAAAATTGAGAGTTGTTCGAAAGTCATAGGAAATCGTTCTGTTTTTCCGAATGAAACGTAGAATTATATTCGATGGAAGTAAATTAAATTAGGTGAAAAAACTGTTACAAAGCATCACAGAGACATTCCATCATGAATTCCCCCCGCGCGTTCCAAATCATTCCCGGCCTTGCCCTTTGTGTCACGGTCGCCGGTGCAGCCTATCTTGTGGCTCATTTCGAGCATGCTCTGTTCGGCGCAGGATTACTGGAGCCGTTGGTCTTTGCGATCATCATCGGCATCGTCATCCGCACCATGTTTTCTGACAGACAGTCCTGGCGGCCCGGCATCAGTTTCAGTTCCAAAACCTTGCTTGAAATTGCCATCGTCCTTCTCGGTGCTTCGATTAGCTTCGCGACGATCAGAAGCGCTGGTTTGACGTTGATCATCTCGGTCGCGGCTATCGTCAGCATGTCGATCTATGTGAGTTTTGCCGTCGCTCGCTTGCTGCGGCTGTCGCCGCGGCTGGCCATGCTGATTGCCTGTGGAAATTCCATCTGCGGAAACTCGGCCATCGTCGCGGTTGCGCCTGTCATTGAGGCCAATTCCGATGAAGTCGCTTCGGCGCTTGCCTTCACAGCCGTCCTCGGCGTCGCCTCCGTCCTTCTTCTGCCGCTTCTTTACACTTATGGGGGCCTTGGTGCCGCGCAGTATGGCGCCCTGACCGGTCTTACAGTCTACGCCGTTCCGCAGGTTCTGGCTGCCGCAACCCCGGCTGGTCTGGTTGCGGTCCAGACAGGAACGGTCATCAAACTTCTGCGCGTTCTCATGCTCGGACCGGTGATTTTTACGCTGGGTATTCTTCAAGGCAAGGCAGCCCGCCGCGCTGGCCGTCCTACGTCCTACCGAAACCTCGTCCCATGGTTCATCATCGGCTTCATGCTTGTGGTTGTCGCGCGGTCTCTGGGGGTTATCCCGCTCAACATCGTGAATATATTGCTGACCGTCTCGGGTGGTTTGACCGTCGTCGCGATGGCTGGATTGGGGCTGTCGGTCGATATCCGCACGGTGGCAAGTGCGGGTGGACGTGTCATCCTTGCATCGTCCATCTCGCTGCTTCTGCTCGTGGTCGTCAGCTATTTCGTCGTGATTTCCGCTCTCCACGCATAGTCGCTGGAGAGATCAGGATACAGCGGCGAACCGACCCAGCGCACCGCGCGCGAAGCACAATGGCTCTCCATCACGGTGGGCCGCGCGCAACACGCGGCCGAGCAGGATAGAATGATCACCACCATCATAGATCGATGCGCGTTCGCATTCGAAACGGCTGAGTGTCCCTGGAATAACGGGAACACCTTCGGGGTTCGCGTCCCATTCAAACTCTTCGAAACCAAGTCCACCACGGGTAAAGCGACTGCTGAGATCGCCTTGATCTGCGGCAAGAACGTGGATTGCGAAATGTGTGGCGCCGGCGAAGAGGTCATGCCGGGATGAAGTCTTCGCCGGAGACCACAGGATCAACGGCGGATCCAGCGACACCGAAGAAAAGCTGTTGACCGTCATGCCGATTGGCCCGACTGCAGTCTGGGCCGTTACGACTGTGATGCCTGTCGGGAAATTTCCAAGCGCAGTGCGAAAGCTGCGTGTGTTTTCAGCATTCGGAACGAACCTGTGTTCATTGTGATTGTGCATGCTGGCAAGGGACGTCATCAGGGCACCTCGTGACCTTTTGCAAGCGTGTAGAGTTCAAACCATGTCTGTCGATCCATGACGACTTTGCTGGCCTGTGAAATCGTGGCGATGCGCTGGAGATTGTTAGTCCCAAGCACGGGCAAAATCTTTGCCGGATGCCGCAGCAGCCAGGCAACGGCAACCGCAGCGCTATCGACACCCTGATCCTGAGCGATTTTGCCCATGGCATCGGCCAAAGCGCCGCCTGCGGTCATCAGCGCGCCGCCACCGAGTGGGGACCAAGCCATAACGGCTAGGTTTCGCTCTTGGAGATAGGCAAGATCACCATTGGTGAAAGGTGACGTTTCAGCCAGGCTGAGTTCGACCTGGTTCGTCACCAGTTCGTTTTCCATGTGCGTCTGCAGCAAGGAAAAATCCCACGGGCGGAAGTTCGACACGCCAACGCTTCGAACTTTACCGGAGGCGACCAGTTCATCGAGAGCCGCGCCGGTTTCATCCGGGTCCATCATCGGGTCCGGGCGATGGATCAAAAGCAGGTCGATATGATCGGTCGCCATGTCCCGCAGGGATGCATCGACGGAAGCGTTAATGTGGTCTACTGTCGTGTCGTAATGCTTAACGCGGGCGGCTGAATGGCGGCCTGCCGGTGCGACGATGCCGCATTTCGTTACGATTTCGACCTTGTCACGCAGCGACGGGGACGCCTTGAAGGCCTCGCCCAGGATCGCCTCGGCGGTGTAGCCGCCATAGATATCGGCCTGATCGAGGGTCGTGATGCCCTGCGCAAGGCACGCTTCGATCTTGGCCTGGACATGCTTCGCCGACGTGTCCGTGTCGTCGCCAATGCGCCACATACCGTAGACGATGCGGCTGACAGACAGGTTGGAGGTAAGTTCGATGCGGTCCATTAGTGGCGTTCTCCAATTCCAAGGGGTGTTGCTGGTGTTGTTGCCGGCACGCGCCCGTGAATATGGGGCAGGGAACAGGTTTTCAACAGCGGCAAGACTTTGCGACCAAAATGTTCAGCCTCGTCCAGATGCGGGTAGCCCGAGAAGATGAAGGCGCGAATGCCCATCTTCTGGTAGTCTTCAATGGCGCTCATGACCTGATCGGTAGACCCGACCAAGGCAGCTCCGCAGCCTGAGCGGGCCCGTCCAATCCCGGTCCACAGGTTTGGCTCGATATAACCGAACCTGTCTGCCAGTTCGCGTGCTTTTGCCTGATGCGCAACGCCAAGCGAGATGCTGTCATGGGCACGGTTGCGTATAAGCTGGCCATATTCATCGTCGAGCTTGGAAACGAGATGCTCGGCATATTCCTTGGCTTCCTGTTCCGTGTCGCGGACGATCATGTGAACACGAAGGCCGTAATCCAGCGTTCTGCCGTGGGCTTCGGCGCGGGCGTGAACGGCACGCATGCGCTCGGCGAGTTGATCCTTCGTTTCCGGCCACATGAGGTAAACATCACATTGCGCGCCGCAAAGTTCCAGAGCATCGGGCGAATAACCGCCGAAATAGAGCAGAGGACCGCCATTTTGCTGATAGGGGCGTGCGGGTTCGGTGGAAACGCCCTTGAACTGATAGATTTCCCCATCATGGTCGATCGTATCGCGGGTCCACGCCTGACGCAGGATTTCCACGACTTCGTGACTGCGGCGGTAACGGAAAGCGCTGTCGGCGACTTCACCAGGAAAATCGGAGCTGATGACATTCAGCGTCAGGCGACCCTTGAGCATGTGGTCGAGCGTGGCCACGGTGCGTGCCAGCATGATTGGCTGCATCTCACCACAGCGAATCGCAGCCAGCATGTTGATCTTGTCGGTAATCGGCGCGCAACCGGCGACGAAGCTCATTGTATCCTGTCCGACCTGATAGGAGGACGGACACAGGATATTGCGAAATCCAAGCTCTTCGGCTTTCTTGACGATGGCGGAGCAGTGATCCCAGCTTGAGCGTAAGGACCCGTCGGGGACGCCGAGATAGGCGTAGTCATCGGAGCAGAGTGCTGAAAACCAGGACACTTCCGCAGCATCGAGATCAGCAGACGTTACAGGCACAATCGTCATGAAATCCTCCTCACAGGACGTTGCCCAATTAACTAACATCAGGTATTTAGTAAATCAATAATGTATCAATTATTTCTCCCGCGCACCGGAAGGCATTGAAAATGCGGAGTTCCAAAGGAAGTTTGCCAGTGTATCTCCAGATCGCCGAGACGCTGGTGCGGGATATAACGGCTGGCCGCCTGATCGATGGGGAGAAGCTTCCACCGGAGCGCGAGATGGCGACGACACTGGGGATTGCGGTTGGAACGTTGCGAAAGACGCTGGCCGAACTCCATAGTCGCGGATTGCTGGAGCGCATTCAGGGCTCCGGCAATTACATCCGCGCCGTTACCGACCCAAAAAGCGTCTATGCCATGTTCCGCCTAGAATTGGTGGCGGGTGGCGGCTTTCCAACTGCGGAAATTCTGAGCGTCAGCCGAGAGGTCAAGCCTGCGGAACTACCTGCCTTCGGTGCCTCTAAAGAAGGGCACCGAATTCGTCGGATCAGACGTATTGCGGGGCAGGCTGCCGCGATCGAAGAAATTTGGCTGGACGGATCCTACATAGAAAAGGTCGCCGCCGAAGATTTGTCAGAATCGCTCTATCTCTACTACCGTACGCGGCTGGGGCTATGGATCGCCAAAGCGGAAGACCACATCGGCCTCGGTCATGTGCCGGAGTGGGCGCCGGAGGCATTCGGTCCGAAAATCGGGGAGCCACTTCCCCATATATTGCGCGTTAGCCACTCCCATGAAGGTGCCATGGCCGAGGTTTCGCACACATGGTACGACCCTGATATCGCCCGTTACGTCAATAGACTGAGGTAGGGGTTTGCGCGAATCTTCGACCTGAGCGGCATGAATTTGCCTCATCTCGCGTTTTAAACCAAATCAAAATTCTCCTGTGAAATCAAAATGTAGATTTCAATTTTAAACAGAATAAATTAAATTGATACACCATTGATTTCCTTAAATCCTTGCGTATGCTCAATTTTAGAGGAGCCCGAAGCAACATCGCCGAGGGTTGGGTGATTGAGAATGGCATCAGTTAAGCTTACCAAGCTCGAAAAGAGTTATGGCGCTCTGCGCATCGTCAAAGGTATCGATCTGGAGATCAACGACGGGGAGTTCGTTGTTTTCGTGGGTCCTTCCGGCTGTGGCAAATCCACGACCCTGCGCATGGTCGCAGGTCTGGAAACAATCACGGGTGGTGAGGTGAAAATTGGCGACCGCGTCGTCAATCGTCTGGCCCCGCGTGAACGTGATATCGCCATGGTCTTTCAGGACTACGCGCTTTATCCGCACAAGACCGTGCGTGAAAATATGGGTTTCAGCCTGAAAGTGCGAGGTATCGCCGCTGGCGAAGCCGCTACCCGCGTCGATGAAGCAGCCAACATGCTTGGCATCTCCCATTTGCTGGATCGGCGGCCAGGACAGTTGTCCGGTGGCCAGCGCCAGCGCGTGGCCATGGGTCGCGCCATCGTGCGTCGCCCGCAGGTCTTTCTGTTCGACGAGCCCCTGTCCAACCTCGATGCCAAACTGCGCGGGCAGGTCCGCACTGAGATCAAAAAGCTGCATCAGACCATTGGGACAACGATCATCTACGTCACGC
The DNA here is from genome assembly GCF_040427045.1 of Agrobacterium vacciniicorymbosi. Taxonomy (NCBI): domain Bacteria; kingdom Pseudomonadati; phylum Pseudomonadota; class Alphaproteobacteria; order Hyphomicrobiales; family Rhizobiaceae; genus Agrobacterium; species Agrobacterium vacciniicorymbosi. Next base: position 147,788 of record NZ_JBETMF010000007.1, on the reverse strand, counting down.
ACGATCAGGTCGAGGCCATGACGCTTGCTGACCGTATCGTCATTCTGCGCGGTGGTGAGATCGAACAGGTCGGAACGCCGGATGAGGTTTATAATCACCCAGCCAGCGTTTTTGTCGGCGGCTTCGTCGGTTCACCTGCGATGAATTTCGCAAGAGCGCGCGTCGATGGTCGCAATCTGGTGTTTTCAAACGGCGATAGCCTGCCGATTTCGATGCTGCGCGCAGCCAGCCATGCAGGCTCTGTCGATGGTCGTGAATTTATCGTCGGCATTCGCCCGGAACATTTCAGCGCGAGTGCCTCTGAGGTTTCGTTGACCTGTCAGGTGCAGGTTGTCGAACCCCTTGGATCCGATACGTTGGTTCATTTCGCCATTGGTGACGAAACCTTGACGGCGCGTATGCCCCCGGAAACGCAAATCAAAGCTGGTGAAACATTGAAAATTGGTGTGGATCCCGCAAAAATCCACCTCTTCGATGCAGAGACAGAACGCGCAGTTTAAACGAAAATTCCGCGCGGGGAGGATAGCGCCGCGTGAAACAGACCAAACGGGAGGAAATGACATAATGACTTTGACAAAATTAACCGGCGCCCTGTTCTGCGGCACGATGCTGGCTTTCGCGATGCCGGCAGCAGCCGAGACGACACTGAGCGTTTATATTTCCAGCCAGCATCAACCGCAGGTCTGGCGTCAGGCTCTCGATAAATATGAGGCTGCCAATCCTGACGTGAAGGTCAAGATCGAAACCGGTGGCAACACATCTGAAGCGCAGGCGCAGTACCTCAATACAGTCATGTCGGCAAAGGACACATCGCTCGACGTGCTGATCCTCGATGTCATCCGCCCGGCGCAGTTTGCAGCCGCTGGCTGGACGAGCGATTTCGCCAATAAGGATATGTCGGTGTATCTGCCTGCCTATGCAGGTGCCAATACCGTCGATGGAAACGTCATCGCGCTTCCGGCTTTCGCGGACTCGCAGTTCCTTTATTACCGAAAAGACCTTCTGGAAAAATACGGCATCCAGCCGCCCAAGACGTGGGACGAGCTGAAGGCCGCAGCCAAGAAGATTTCTGAAGGTGAGGGCAATGCCAATCTTCAGGGGCTGTCTTTCCAGGGCAAAGCCATCGAAGGTGCGGTCTGCACATTCCTGCTGCCTTATTGGAGCCAGGGCAAAAATCTGACCGAAAACGGTAAGCTGACCTTCGACCGCGATGCTGCGATCAAGTCGCTTAGCCTGTGGAAGAGCTTTGTTGATGACGGCGTGGCCAAGAAGAACATTGCCGAAGTCGGTACGGACGATACCCGCAAGGAATTCCAGGCCGGTAACGCCATCTTCGCTGTCAATTGGTCTTATGCCTGGGCGCAGGCGCAGGGCAAAGAATCCGCCGTTGCCGACAAGGTCGGTGTTGCGCGTCTTCCTGCGGTAACCGGTGGAGAGCAGGCGACGTGCCTTGGTGGCTGGGAATGGGGCGTTTCGGCCTATTCCAAGCATCAGGATGAAGCCAAGAAACTAGTAGAATACCTGTCCTCACAGGACGTGTCCAAGTTCATGGCCATCAACGGCTCTCTGCTTCCAACCTATGCCGGTCTCTACAAGGATGCGGATGTCCTCAAGAGCGCGCCATGGTTTGCAGATGCTCTTCAGGTCGTCGAAACTGCAAAGCCTCGTCCGGTGACGCCGCGCTACAACGAGGTCAGCGAAGTCATCCGCACCACCGTCAATTCGGTTCTCGCGGGTGTTTCCACGCCAGAGCAGGGTGCTGATCAGATCGAAGCCCGCTTGAAGCGCATCTTGCGATAAAACGGCTGGATCGCCTTCTTCCTGATTTAGGGGAAGGGCCTGCCCTCCAACTGCTCCGATCGCTGGAGGCGACGCATTGCATCGCCTCCAGCCCTTACAATGTCTCGGAACGAAACCATGGCAATGACAACCCCATTCAAAGCGGACGACAAACAGTCGGCACCCTCGCCAAGCTGGACGCGGTGGCTCGACCTGAGCGACCGTTCGCTGGCGGTCCTGCTTCTGGCACCTGCGGCACTGCTTCTGGCGTTGATCATCGTCTATCCGGTATGCCGACTGATCTATACGAGCTTTTTCAGCCTTTCCCTGACGTCTGGGCTACCAGCGGCATTTGTGGGGTTTGAAAACTACCAGCTGATGATCGAAGATCCTGTGTTTTGGGAAACGACCTGGAACACCGTGCTGATCACCCTCATCACTGTGCCGGGCGCGTTGCTGGTCGGCCTAGGTCTGGCGCTGATGGCAAATCTTCCATTCGGCATGCAGTGGCCAGTTCGCCTGTCGCTGCTCATTCCGTGGGCGCTGCCGCTATCCTTTGCCGGACTGATCTTCGCGTGGTTCTTCCATTCCGAATATGGCGTCGTCAACGATGTTCTCAACCGGCTCGGCTTTGAAGGGATTATCTGGTTCAATTCGCCAAACTGGGCCTTTGCGGCCATCTGCCTGACAATCATCTGGAAGACATCATCCTTCATGGCGCTGATCATTCTGGCAGGCCTGCAGACCATTCCGCGCTCGCTTTACGAAGCTGCCGATGTTGATGGTGCAGGCAGACTGCGGCAGTTCTTCGAGATCACCCTGCCGCTGCTCAAGCCCTCCATCGTCGTGGCCCTGATTTTCCGTACCATCACGGCGCTTCAGACATTCGACATTCCCTACATGATGACGGGCGGCGGGCCGGGTACGTCTACTGCAACGCTTGCCATGTATATCCACCAGAACACCGTCTCGTTTCTCGATCTCGGCTACGGCTCCGCGCTTGCCGTCGTCATGTTCATACTGTCGATGTGTGTGACCGCCGTGTATCTGCGCATGATACGGACGAAGGAGTAGCAGCCATGAGCACGACGACAGCCTCCGGTTCGATGTCCTTCCTGTCCGGCAAACCGCTGCGTTTTATCGCCGCTGGCATTCTGCTCATCAACGGCATGTTTCCGGCCTTGTGGATTCTCTTCACCTCGCTGAAATCAGAAGCGGAGCTCACGGCAAAGCCGATTACGTGGATACCGCACGCGCCGACGCTGCAGAACTATATGCAGGCCTTTTCCGACCAGCCTTTGCATATCTTTCTGTTCAACAGCTTCATGGTCGCGCTGCTATCGACAGCGTTGACCTTGCTTGTCTCAGTTCTCGCGGCCTATGCGCTGGCGCGGCTCAACCTCGCCTATCGCGGTTTGATCCTGTCGCTCATCATTGCGGTTTCCACTTTTCCGCTGGTCACGCTGCTCGTGCCACTGTTTGAAATCATGCGGGCGCTCAATCTTCTCAACAGCTGGACCGCGCTGGTCTTGCCCTACACGGTGCTGAGCCTCCCGGTCTGCACGCTGATGCTCGTCTCGTTTTTCGAGGGCATTCCGCGCGATCTGGAAAACGCTGCCATGATCGATGGCTGCACGCGGCTGGGGGCTTTGTTCAAAGTGGTGGTGCCCCTGTGCGCCCCCGGTGTGTTCACCGCTGGTATTCTCGCCTTCGTCAATGCATGGGATGAATTCCTGCTGGCTCTGTCCTTCAACTCCAATCCCAGCTTGCGCACTCTGCCCGTTGGCATTCAGCTGTATCAGGGCGAGTTCGCATTCCCCTGGCCGGTCATTTCCGCCGCCCTCGTCGTCGGCATCGTGCCGGTCGCCATTCTCATCGTTATCTTCCAAGAACGTGTTGTCTCCGGCCTGACGGCGGGCGGCATCAAGGGATAAGTGCGTTTGCGCTGAGAACCAACTGATATCAAAGACCTTGAAAGACTGTGGAATGAAACTCGAGCAGACACCGACCGGCTTTACGCTGTCCCTGAATGGCCGGACGATCCTTGATCACAGTGGTACATCACCTGCAATCTTTGTCGGTTACGGTGAAGAGCGCATGGACATGTATCGCGGTAATTTCGACATCGAAGATTATGTCATCGAGCGCCGTGGTCTCGCCCATGCCCAGATCGAAGGCAATCGCGTCTTGCTCTCCGACGCCGCAGGACTTCCCGCTCGTCTCATCCTCAAAGTCGTTGAAAACGCCATCGAGTTTGAAGCAAATGATCCAAAACTCAACCGCCTCTGGATTCGTATCAAGGCCGATGAAGACGAACATGTCTGGGGTGGTGGCGAGCAGATGTCCTATTTCGACATGCGCGGACGCCGTTTCCCGCTCTGGACATCCGAGCCCGGTGTCGGTCGCGACCCGGCAAGCGAGATTACCTTCAAGGCCAACGTCAAGGACAAAGCCGGGGGCGATTATTTCAACACCAACTATCCGCAACCGACTTATGTATCATCGGCGCTCTATGCCCTGCATGTGGACACAGCTGCCTATTCGGTCTTTGACTTCCGGCAGAAAGCTTTTCATGAGATCGAGATATGGGCAATTCCTGACCGCCTCGAGTTGTTTGCTGCTACAACATTCGTGGAACTGGTAGAGGCGCTTTCCCTGCGCTTCGGGCGACAGCCGCCGCTGCCAGATTGGGTTTACAATGGCGCGATCATCGGCCTGAAGGATGGTGAAAATTCCTTTGCTCGTCTCGACGTGATCCGTAATGCCGGGGTGCAAGTCTCCGCCCTTTGGTGCGAGGACTGGGTCGGTCTGAGACAGACATCGTTTGGCTCACGGTTGTTCTGGGACTGGCAAGCCAACGAGACACGCTATCCGGGTCTTCGTCAGAAGATCGGTGAGTTACACGAGAGCGGCATCCACTTTATGGGCTATGTGAACCCCTATCTCTGCGTTGATGGGCCGCTGTTCCAAGTTGCGGAAAAGGCAGGCTATTTCGCAACGGATGGAGCCGGCAAAACCGCCCTCGTGGATTTCGGCGAATTTGATTGTGGCGTGGTCGATTTCACCAATGAAGCGGCGGCGGACTGGTTCGCAGAAGAGATCATCGGCAAGAATATGCTGGACTTCGGTCTATCCGGCTGGATGGCGGATTTCGGCGAATATCTGCCGATCGATGTGCATCTGTCGAATGGGATCGATGCCAAGCTGATGCACAATGCCTGGCCGACATTATGGGCCGAGGTCAACGCCAAGGCCGTTGCGTCACGCGATAAAACCAGCGCCGCCCTGTTCTTCATGCGCGCAGGCTTTACGGGCGTGCAAAAACATTGCCCGCTTCTGTGGGGTGGCGACCAGTCGGTTGATTTCTCGCGGCATGATGGTCTCGTCACCGTCATCTGCGGCGCGCTGTCTTCCGGCCTGCTGGGCAACGCCTATCACCACTCCGATATTGGCGGTTATACCAGCCTGTTCGGCAATGTCCGCACGCCGGAGCTTTTGATGCGCTGGGCCGAAATGGCGGCGTTCACGCCCGTCATGCGCACCCATGAAGGAAACCGTCCGCGCGAAAATGTTCAGATCGACCAAGACCCGGATGTCCTGTCGCATTTTGCCCGGATGACGCGGATTTATCGACATCTCGCGCCCTATCTCAAGTCTTTATCGGTAGAGGCGGTGGAGCGGGGTCTACCCGTGCAACGCCCGCTTTTCCTGCATCACCAGCAGGACCGGCAAACCTACACCATTCAAGACAGTTACCTGTACGGTGCCGACATGCTTGTAGCGCCGGTGTGGCAAGCTGCCAAAGAAGAGCGCGCCGTCTATCTTCCTCAGGGTGAGCGCTGGGTACATGTCTGGACGGGCGAAGAATTCAAGGGCGGCGCAGAAATCCAGATCGCGGCACCACTCGGCCAACCGCCTGTTTTCTACAGAGCCGGTTGCGCACAAGAGGCTCTGTTCGCAGGTCTGCGGGATATCTGAGGGCACGCGCACTGGGCGACGCTGCTACAGCTGCATCGCCCAGATCATACCAATAACGTCAGCTTCAAGCCTTAAATCACCACGTCGCTGAAGGCGCGAATTTCGACGACGGCGCTGCCTGAACGCTCCAGCGTCTCGCGCATGTTGACCCTGGATACCAGTTCAGGATGCCGGACAAGATCGCTTTGCTCGATGGCACTGAAATCAAGGCTTGTCCTTACCGCGAGGTCTTCAAGTGAAACCTGATAGAGCCGGAACGGGTCGAGATCGAGCGTTTCGAGATCGTTGAGAAGGTTTTCCTGCGAGAGAATGAAGCTCGCGCAGCGCAGTTTTCCATCTGTGCCGACATAACCAATGGCCTTCCAGAAGGCGCGCGGAATCTGCGCGCCGCGGTAAGGAATGTCATCATCGCCAAAAATCGGCCCGCCCTGGACCGAAAGTCGGATTTCCTGAAGTTCAGCCTGCTCAAAGATGAGGTTTTCGAGCTCGCCCCAAAGGCCGTTGCGGGAGGACTGATTGTAACGCTCGTGCTGAGGCGCAATGTTCGTGAAGTAAAAGGAGTCGCTGTTTGCCTGTCTGGCCTCGGCAACAGAGCCCCAGCATAAATCTGCACGCCGGGCGATGTGGCCGCGGTCTATACGATTGTCTACGTAGAATTCATCGCCAAGCTGGTACTTTGCATCGATGCGAGGATCCAGCGAAAAGCCTTTTCTCGGCAACTTCACCATTTTGGCGCCATCGATGTTCCAGGCGACATAGCGTGCAATGCGGCGCTTGGAACTGAGGCACACAGAGAAATGCGTATAGGGTATGCTCTGACCACGACCGAAATTGACGGCATCGCGTTTTAGCGAAGTGGACAATCCCGGTTCCGGGAAGGCGAGGCCAAGAAACTCCGGATCATAGCCAGACCGCGGCACAGCCGTTTCCATGCCTTCGCTGGTTTCGGCGCCGTCGGTTTCCGGCTCCAGAATGAAGTCCAGTTTCTTCTGGACCGATGCGGGATAGCATGCCAGCGCATGTTCATCCGCAACGCCATCACTTTCGCCAGCGAAATGAAGTCCAGCGAAGATATCCGTTGCTTTGCCCTTATCGAAAATGAGCCATGCGGAACCTGAATCTCCACCCTTGCTGATCTCGCCATCATCGGGCAAAGCATCCGGGTCGGGGCCGATCTCGAAGCAGCCGATGGCCTGTTCTCCCGCTGGCGAGCCATAATTGATTTTGGCCATGACATCGACGCGGCGAACAATCCCTTGGGTGTCTGCCGTGGTGCGTCCGGATTTGATGACCTTGTCACCCAACGAAACCCGCGCCATGCGCGTCGGCACCACGTCCAGTGCGTAGACGGATCGATCATAGTCTCGAAGGCGGATGCGAGCGAGGGCGCAATCCCCGGCGGCACCCAGATGGCTGCGTAGTAGCTGTCCTACACCGTTTTGCGATGTGTTGTTGTCGTCATAGGAGCCGGGTTGGACAATCGTGTCACCGATGCGACCCATGTTGCCGTGAAGCACATGCCAGTTCGAGAGAATGCAAGGCGCGCCAGTAGACCGGTCAAAAACGATAAGACCAATCGTGCCAGCCGTTTCCGCGATGTGAGAAACACTGACGCCCGGCCTTATCGGGTCGATGCGCTGTTTGCGCAGATCAATCTGCTCCGGTTCGACGAGCTTGTAAGACGGAGTGTATGATCGCTCGATAACATCCGTCGGTACAGCTGTGCCATCGACATCGATTGTTTCAGGCACGCGGGTCGTTGACAGGGACTCGAGCGCCGACTCCCCTTTTTGTCTGACGGTAAATTGCAGGCAGACTGGCCCGTTGCCGTTTTTCAGACCAATGCCGACTGAGGTTATGTTTGGATCGTTGAGATAATCAGCACCCTTTGCCCGAATAAATCGGCGCAAATCGTCTTCGCTGACATTGGCAGATTTGGCACGGCCGGTTGTCTTTCGAACCATGTCATCCCTCCAAACAAAGCCGAATTCTGGCTTCGAGACCGATCCTGAGATCTATACTGATGATTGAAGTTAGAGGTCGTTTATGACCATCTAATGACGTAAATCACCAGCAATGATTGTGGTATGCTCAGTTTTGCCGGAGGGCATCAGCATCCCGTATCTCTTACTCGATCCGCATGCCGGTATCCGCATCGAACAAATGGATATGTTCCTGCGCGAAATCCAGACCGATCGTCTGACCACCGCTTATCGGAACGCGCCCGTTGACCACCACGATGCATTCGGGCGTCGTTGCTGTGGTGACGTAGGTCGTTGAACCAGTGGATTCCACCATGGCGACGGGCACGTTTAACGCCCCCGCCATGTTGTCAGAGATCGTCAGATGTTCGGGTCTCAAGCCCACCACAAGTTTGCGATTGGCAGGAATGCTGCGATCCAGACTGATCGTCTGTGGCTCTCCAAGCTCCAGAACGAGGGTTTTACCATCTGCGCCCGCCGTTGCCGGAATGAAGTTCATGGCAGGCGAACCGATAAAACCCGCAACGAAGCGGTTCACGGGTCGGTCGTAGAGCTCGAGCGGCTGTCCCTGCTGTTCGATCACGCCTTGGCGCATCACGACCACATGGTCGGCCATCGTCATCGCTTCGATCTGGTCATGTGTGACGTAAACCGATGTCGCACCCAGCCGGTCATGCAGCGCCCGGATTTCCTTGCGCATATGGACGCGCAGAGCGGCATCGAGATTGGAGAGGGGCTCATCGAACAGGAAGGCCTTTGGGTTGCGGATAATGGCGCGGCTCATAGCGACGCGCTGACGTTGCCCGCCGGAGAGTTCGCGCGGATAACGATGCAGCAGGTCCGACAGGCCGGTAATGGCCGCCACATCCTCTGCCGCTTTTCTGGCCTCTACCTTTTTGGTCCCGCGAATGCGCAGGCTATAGGTCAGGTTTTCCTCGACCGTCATGTGCGGATAAAGCGCATATGACTGGAAGACCATGGCCAAATCCCTCTTGCGCGGCGGAATGTTGTTCATGCGCTCGCCAGCAATGACGAGATCACCCGCCGAGATCGATTCCAGCCCTGCAAGCGAGCGCAAAAGCGTAGACTTGCCGCAACCGGATGGCCCCACCAGCGCCACGAATGCACCCTTGCGGATGGTGAGATCGATGTCCTTGAGCGCGTGGTAGGCGCCGTAATATTTGTTGACGCCTGACAATTCGATTTGATTGGTCATTTGAGAGCTCCCGATGTGAGGCCGGAAACGATGCGGCGCTGCAAGAGGACAAAGATGGCAAGGATCGGGGTCACATACATGGTGGCATAGGCCATGATGTTGTTCCATTCGCTGGTGTTTGGACCCATGAAGGAGTTGAGACCGACGCTTGCGGGCTGCAACTCGACATTCTGGATCATCGACTTGGAATAGACGAACTCTCCGAAGGCCTGCATGAAGATGAGAATGGCACTGACGAGGATGCCGTTGCGTGCCAGTGGCAGCACGATGTTGAAGAAAGCGCCGATGCGGGAATTGCCATCCACGAGCGCCGCCTCCTCAAGCTCCATCGGTACGGCCATGAAGGTGGCTCGAACCAGCACGACGAAGAAGGGCATGCTCTTTGCCGCAATGGCCAGAATGACGGCAAAGCGGGGATAGTCCAGCAAACCAACCTGCGAGAAGCCAACGAAGATCGGTGTGATCATCAAGGATGCCGGAAGAACCTGCAGCATCAGGATGAGGAACAGCCCGATATCCACCCAGCCATTGCGATACCGCGCCAGAACATAGGCGCAGCCGGTGCCGAGAACAGCGATTAGCGCCACCGAGCCAAAGGCGATGAGCGTGGAATTCCAGAGATAACGCCCCATGTTCCGGCTTTCCCAGACATAGACGAAGGTGTTCCATTGTGCTGTCGATGGCCAGAAGCTGGGCGGGCTGGCAAACATCTCGGAGCCGGTTTTGAGCGCCGTGATATACATCCAGTAAAGCGGAAAGAGATAGATCGCTGCCATGATGATGGCGATAGCAAGCATCATTCGATTTCTGCTGGTATCACTCATCCGCGCACCTCATGACGTGTCGAGCGCACATAGACGATGGCCGCGAACATCACGAAGACGGTCATGATGACGGAGATCGTCGCGCCCTTGCCAAAGTCATATTGCCGGAAGGAGAGGTCCCATGCCCAATATTGGGCAACATTGGAGGAGTTGTTCGGTCCGCCATCCGTGATGGCGGCGAAGAGATCGAACTGTTGCAGAGTGAAGATCAGCCCGAGCGAAATGATGGCACCGATGGTGGAGCGCATCATCGGCAGCGTGATCGTCCAGAAGCGCTGCCATGCGTTGGCACCATCGAGTTCCGCGGCCTCGTAGAGATCATCGGGAATGGACGACAGGCCAACGGATAGCAGGATCATGTTGAATGAGGTGCCGAGCCAGATATTGGCGAGGATGACGGCCCATAGGGAGAAATGCGGATCGGAGCGCCAAAAGATATTGCTGTCGATCAGGCCGCTTTCGCGCAGGAAGAAATTCAGCACACCGAAATCACCCGACAATATCCAGTTCCAGATCGCGCCAACCACCAGACCGGGCATGACCCAGGACACCAGAAACAGTCCGCGCAGCCATGATGAGCCGGGAAAGTTTATCCAGAAAAACAGTGCAAGGCCGAACCCGACGAGAAACTGCCCGGCGATGGAGCCGACAACGAAAATGACGGTGTTGTAGAGAATGGGTAGGGTTTCAGGCTGCTTGAACAGATCGATGTAGTTCTTGAAGCCTACGAAGGGGCGGATGATGCTTCCCAGGCTGAACATGTCCACTTCCTGAAAGCTCATCAGAATATTGTAGAGCAGTGGCAGGCCCGCGAGAATGAAGAGGAAGACGAAGGGAACGCCGACCAGACCGATGTCGAAGCCGCGCCCATCCGTGATGCTGGAAAGTATCCTTTTCATGGAAACCTCATGAGAGCCTGCTTTGAGCTGCCCAATGCCGAAGCATCAGACAGCTCGCCGCGGGAGGAAAAGCTGGATGGCACGCATGCCATCGGTTTTCGAGAAAGGCGTCAGCCTCAACCTTCGATGAGCTTGATCTTCTCTGCAGCCTGATCGAGTGCTGCCTTTGGCTCCATCTGGCCGGTTAATGCCGCCTGTATGGCGTCCTGAATTGCCTTGGAAATCTTCGGCCATTCCGGCGAAGGGCCGCGTGGCTTGGCATATTTCAGCTGCTCTACGAAGGTCTTTAGAGCCGCATCTTTCAGCGTATTGCCCGTTGGCGGGATCGGCACGTCAGAGCGAGCGGGGATCTGGCCGAAATCCTTATACATCGTCACATCCTTGGAGGCGAAGAACTCAAGCGCCTTGAAGGCCTCTTCAGGATGTTTGGTATTGGAGAAAATCGCCCAGTTGTAATCGCCCATGGCGGAAGAGCGCTCGGCTCCCTGCTGTGGCACCGGCAACAAGGCCGTTCCCCAGTCGAATTTGGCATCCGTCAGCATGCGGTCGATTTCCCACGGGCCGGAAATGGCCATGGCGGCATTGCCCGCATTGAAGGTTGCCGTGGAATCCCACTGGCTGCGCGTCAGCGTATCGGGAGACGTCATCTTACCGTCCAGCAATTGCTTCCAGATTGTCAGTGCGCGGACCGCCCCTTCGCTGTTGATGGACTTGTAGGTCGCACCACCCATCTGTGCCCAAGGCAGGAACTGGAAGGTACCTTCCTCGTTGGCCTTGGCCGAGAAGGTAATGCCGTAGACATTCTTGGACGGATCAGTCAGCTTCTTGGCTGTTTCCAGCAGCTCATCCCAAGTCTGCGGCGGCTTTTCCGGGTCAAGCCCAGCGGCCTTGAACAAATCCTTGTTGTAATAAAGCGCTATCGTATTCGTGGCTTTCGGCACACCGTAATATTTTCCGTCCCATGTGGCGGAGGCGAGGGGGCCGGGGAAATAATTCTCGGGCTTGATAACCGTCGATTTGGCAATCATGTCGGTCAGATCGACAAAGGCTTTTCGCGATGCGAACATGGCATGGTTTGGGTTGTCGATAGTGATGATATCAGGCGCGTTGCCGGTCGAGTAGGCGCGCATCGCTTCGCTCACCACATCATCGAACTGTATCTGGCGATACTCGATCTGGATGCCGTTCTTTTGCGCGTTGAATTCCTTGATGAGGTTCGGCGCTGGCTGAATGTCGCGGTCGAGCGACCACAGCGTCAACTTTACGTCCTCTGCTTGCGCGCTTATGCCGAAGAGTGAAACGCTCGTTGCAAGCGCTGTTGCTATGGCAATCGTGTAATTGCGGATACCCATGTTCTCCTCCTTGTGGTTATCCATGTTTCATCGACCGGGATGCGCACTCCTCCGCGCGGCATCCCTTTGCATTGCATGCGTTAGACCGGATCGACGACGAAGCTGCCGCCGCGCGCTTGCTTGAGGTGGTTGAGCCCGTGAACCTGCCCGGTCATTTCCAGCGCGTCGCGGTAGACCGGATCGTGCCAACCTTCGATATCGATGGAGCCGGACCAGCCAGCCAGCCGCAGCTCGGAAATGATGTCCGTCCAGTTGCTGTCACCAAAGCCGGGCGTGCGCATGAACACGAACGGATGCTTGCCGAAAATGCCGTGTTCACGAATGACGTCCCAGCGAATGGTCGCATCCTTGCCGTGAACGTGGAAGATTTTCGAAGCCCATTTGCGGATTTGCGGAAGCGGGTCGATCAGATAGACCATCTGATGGCAGGGCTCCCACTCGAGACCGATGTTGTCGTCCGGCGTCTCGTTGAAGATGAGTTCCCAGGCATCGGGATTGTGCGCAATGTTCCAGTCACCGGTCGCCCAGTTGCCATCCATTGCGCAGTTCTCAAAGGCGATCTTCACGCCCTTGTCGGCTGCACGTTTGGCAAGCTCGCTCCATACCTGCTTATAGCGTGGTAGGCTGTCGGTCAGCGGTTTGTTGCGGATTCGACCGGTAAAGCCGGCGACGCAGGTAGCACCGAAGTGGTGGGCATTATCGATGCAATCCTTCCAGCCCTGCAAGGTCTGAAGGTCCATATCGGTTTCCTCCAGCGGATTGCCGAACATGCCGATAGTCGAGATCGTGATGTCGCGGTCTCCAATGGCTTCACGGCATCGTTTGCCGAGTTCGGCGATATCCTGCCCGTTGGTCGTCTGCCAGAAAAACGGCTCGAAGCTCTCAAACCCCATGTCGGCGATCTGCGCGATACGCTCAGCGGCCTGCCCCTTTGTGGCGCTGACCATGGTGCCTATGCGAATGGATTGTCCCTGTAGATTGCTCACTATTCCGGTCCTTATGCTGCAATGTCAACGGGCTGGCCTGACTTGGCGCTTTCAATCGCGCCAAGCACCATGGCCAGGCTTTTGATGTTGTCGTGACTGACTGTCTCAGGCTCGCGTCCGGTGTGGATGGCATCAAGGAAATCGGAAATCACGCTGGCGTGGCCGTGGGTTTCATCTTCGCTATCAGGAAGCGGGACATCGACCGGGGTGAAGCCATGCAGCAGCCCAGACTCTGTCCCGGCGACGGCGGCCTTGAAGGTCTCCTCGCCATCCCAGGTCAGCATGCCCTTAGAGCCAACGATGCGCCACGCGCTTTCCCAACTGGTCCGTTCACCTTCGGCGCACCAGGAGCCGCGATAGGTGAAGACAACATCATCCGCAAAACGGAAGATAGCATTGGCCGCAGCACCGTGCGCATACCAGGAGCCGACGGGGTTGGTTTCGACGCAATAGACCGAGAGCGGTGATTTGCCTGAAACGAAGCGCGCGGCATCGAAAGTGTGAATGGCCATATCGAGAAGCAGCACATTGTCCATTTGCTCACGGAAGCCGCCGAAATGCGGGCCCAAAAAGAAATCGCAATGAATGCCCGTCACCTGACCGATAATGCCGCTCTCGACCAGACGGCGCATGCGGCGCACGCCGGGAATAAAGCGCCGGTTTTGAACGACCGCGTGGACGCGGCCCGCATCTTTGGCGGCGCGACGCAAATCCTTGGCTTCCTTCATGGATGTCGCCATCGGCTTTTCGCTCAACACATGGCAGCCATGGGCGAGGCCGATTTTGACCACGGAATGGCGGGCTATAGGGATGACCACGTCAAAGAGAATATCCGGCCTGGTTTCCGTGAGCACGGTTTCCAGATCGGTGCCGATCACGGCGTTCTGAATATCGAACTCGGCAGCAAGCGCCTCGGCTGTCGCCCGGTTCAGGTCGACCAGACCAACGATCCTGACAGCCTCTTTCATTTGCGGTGTGGCCTGCAACGCGCGGAGCCAGCCTTTAGCCATAGCTCCGCATCCACACAAAACGGCATTGTATGTCACTGAAATCCTCCTCCTACGGCAACCGAAACTTCTCTTCCGGTTCTCCGTAAACGTTTACGATACTATGGACAGGAGGCTATTTTTGTCAATACTGTTTGGGAAATCGCTTTGAGAGCCGTGGAAAGGCACTTCATGAAAGGCATTCGCCAGCTTGCAGAACATCTTGATATTTCTATCGGTACGGTCTCCCGTGCCCTGAATGGAAAAGCGGATGTCAATGAGGAAACGCGTCGCCGTGTTCTCGAAGCGGCCGACAGGCTGGGCTATGTCGCCAACCAGTCGGGACGTTCGTTGCGCAAGGGATCGACCGGCGTTATCGGCTTCATGATGCAGACAGGCCCTGAAATTACCGGGCAAGGCGACACATTCTTCATGAGCGTCTTCGATGGCGTGCAGACCGTTTTTGCCCGGCATAAGCTTGATCTGGTGGCGCTGCTCTGCTCATCCGACGAAGACCCGGATGCCTATCTCCAGCGTGTCGTGGCGCGGGGTTTTGCCGACGCCATCATTCTCTCGGCCACCCGTCTCCACGATGCTCGTTTCGAACTGCTCGCTCGCCACAACATTCCCTTCATAACCCTTGGACGAAGCCAGACGGATGTCGGTCAGCCTTGGATCGACCTTGATTTTGAGGGCATGGCGGAAGTCGCTATCGAAAGACTGGTGAAGAACGGCCACAGACACATCGGCCTGATTTGGCCACACGGCGATCTCAATCTCGGTCATCTGTTCGTCCAGAGTGCGCGCGATGTGCTCGGTCGGCACGGTCTGTCTTTGGCAGACAATCACATCTTCCGCGCAACGCCGAGCGAAACGGGCGGTTATGGCGTCGCTCGCCAGATCATGGCCTGCGAAACCCGCCCCACCGCTGTCGTTCTCGTCAACGAAACATTGGTGACAGGCCTCTATCGCGGGCTGGAGGAAGTCGGCTTGATGCCTGGTAAGGATATCGCCATTATCGGGCGGCAGAGCTCACAGGCGCAGTTTTTGCAGCCAAGCCTTACCTGCTTCAGCCTGTCTCTTCGCGATCTCGGCATCAGCCTTGCCGAAAGCCTGTTATCCGTTATGCCGGACTATCAGGCGCACTATCCCGATGCCATCAAACGCAAGGTCTGGCCGATGGACCTGATCGAAGGAAAGAGCGGCTGAGCAAGTGGCTAGATTTAGAAATCGATCGACAGGTTTGCGTGGGCGGCATTCGACTGAAAGCCGCTCGCAAACTCCCCGGAATAGGTCAGCGAGAGGCGGGCCGACTTGGAAAGATGGGCTGTGATGCCTGCCCTCAACACGAGCGCATCTTGCGGAACGGTGATGCCTTCGAGAACGAATGGCGAGCCGCCAGCGAAGCTGGTCAGAATACCGGGCGTCAGGTCACCCGCCGCATGACGCCAGCCAATCATGCCTGAGGCAACGACGGGCAGATCGCTGGTTTGCAAAGCGGCCGACCAGCGGATGCCAAGGGTCGATAGAGACACCTCACGGTCGCTGCCCGATACGGACAGCGCCGCTGCACCGCCACTCTCACTGAAGTCATCGGTATCGAGGTTGATGTAGGCCAGATTGGCGAAGGGCTGAACGCTGAAATCATCTGCTTCCAGAGTCCAGGAAATACCACCGAACACCTGCGTTGTGGCGCTATTATATTTTGCGGAAAGCTGGTCTGTGAATGTGCCAAATGCGATATCACGCTGCGTCGAAACTTCGTTTTTCGAGTAGATCGCGCCACCGATGATATTTAAAGGTCCCATATCGCCCGCTGCGTAAAGGCCGACATGGTAGGAATCTGCACTGGCCTGCGGCTGCGCAGCAAGATGGCTGTATCCAATCACGCCGCCCAGTCGCAAATGGTCGGAAACCGCCACATCAGCACCTACGACGGTTCCGGCGAGGCTGGTATTCAGCCCTCTGGCATTGCCGTCACTGGTGAAATTGTTTTGCGCAAGAATGCCCGATGTCCAGAAGGAAACGCCATCGGCATCTGCGGCCCGCCGATCATTCAAAGGGTTCATCTGGTCGATGATCGTTTCGCGGGTAAACTGGCTGTCCGATAGGAAAGCACTCTGGAGAGACGCGTGAATTTCGCCATTAAGCTGGGCGAATGCGCTTTGCGCGGTCTGAACATCAAGCGGTAGCACCGCTGAAAATAGCGTGTTCGAGACGCCAAGATTTTCAACGGCAGCCGCTGTGGCTCGATCATTCGCGGTCAACGCAACGTCCTCGAAGCGGACAGTGTTGCGATCGAGATTGAGATCAACGCTGCTGTTGCCATAGGTAAGCGTCGGCGACAGGAAGGCAAAATCGCTTGCGACACTGTCGAAGGAGCCCGTGATGCTGTTGGCTGTCAGGATTGTATAGTCCGTCGAAAGACCATAGCGGCCACTGGCAGCACGGATCTGCAAGGTGCCGCCGTCAATGGTGATCGTGTCCGCATCGACCCGGTCGGACGCGCCGCTGCCGTTGATGTCGAGTTGATAGATCGAGCCATTGCGAAACGTCAGATTTCCGCCCACGTTCAGCGTCGCGATACCCGGTCCGGGAGCAAGTGTGCCGCCCGAATTGACGACCAGTCCGCCAGACCTCCCACTGCCGGATAAGAGCCCGCCGTCAAATACATCGATTGTTCCAGTCACCGTTCCCTGATTGACGAGTTCGCCGCCTGAGATCGTCGCCGTCCCGGTGATGATGCCGGTGTTGGAGAAAGCGCCGTCCACATTAACAAGAGAAGCAATGGTGCCGTCATTTGCTGCGGTGCCCTCATTTGTCACCGCGCCTGCCGTTGCCCCGCTGTTGTTGGTGAAAGTGCCTTGTTTGCCGACTTCGACATCGCCCAGCCTAGCGTTGTTGACGACTGTTCCTCCAACGACCTGTGTCGTCCCCGTAACCTCACCACCGGCATTGTTGGTGAACTGCCCGCCGTTGTTTTGCAGTGACGCGATGGTGCCCGCATTGGTCACCGTGCCTGCATTGCGGATGGCACCCGCAGTGGCATTTGTGTTGTTGACGAATGCCGCCGCCGCCGCGACATCGGCGTCCGTAACAATGAAGTTGTTCGTCACGGTTCCGCCGGAGACGGTCGTCACGCCGGTCACCGACCCATTATTCGTGAAGCTGCCGCCATCGTTTTGAACAGAAGCAATGGTGCCTGCATTGGTCGATGTGCCGGAGTTCCTGACATTGCCAGCCGTCGCTCCGCCGTTGTTGACGAAGGCCGCAGCGGCTGCGACGTCCACGTCCGTCACCACGAAGTTGTTTGTCACCGTCCCGCCGGAAACAACGGTCTTTCCGGTGATTTCGCCACCACTGTTGTTTGTGAAGTTTCCTGCGGTATTTGTCAGAGAGGCAATCGAACCGGCATTCGAAGCAGTTCCGGCATTCGTCACCGCGCCCGCACTGGCATTGGTGGTGTTGGTGAAGGTACCGCCAGCCCCGATATTGACCTCGCTCAGTTGCGCATTGTTCGTGACGCTTCCGCCGGAAACCGTCGTGACGCCCGTCACAACGCCTCCGGCATTGTTCGTGAACGTCCCCGCATCATTTTGAACCGAGTCAATCGTACCGGTGTTGGACACGGCGCCAGAGTTTCTGATGGTTCCAGCCGTGGCCCCTGTATTGTTGACGAAGGCCGCCGCCGCTGCAACATCGGCATCCGTCATGACGAAATTGTTCGTCACGGTCCCGCCGGAGACAGTGGTCTTTCCGGTAATGGTCCCGCCTGCATTATTGGTAAAATTGCCCGCCGTGTTCGTCAGTGACTGTATGGTGCCAGCATTGGAGGCGGTGCCGGCATTGGCGACAGCACCTGCGGTGCCGCTGCTATTATTGGCAAAGGTTCCGCCTGATGAAACGGACACGTTGCCCACCGTACCATTGTTGGAGAGCGCAGTGCCCACGCCAACGACGCCACTGCCAAGCGTGCCATTCACCGTCACATTGCCGTTGTTCAGCTTCAGTTCGCCATTGAGCGTACCGTCAACCCCAAGGCTGCCGCCGTTGAGACTGACGTCCGAGTTCAGCACGCCGCCTGCATTGATGGCGACGCTGCCAGCCGTGATGGTGCTGTCATTCGTGACCGTCAGCGTGCCTGTGTTGGTGATCGTGACATTGCCACCACCCACACCGAGTTGGTCGATTGTCACACCATTCGTCACCTGCGGCGAGCCGCTGTTTACCGATGCGGCATCCGTTTCACCCGGAAGGTTAGGGTTCCAGTTTGCTCCATCGCTGAATTCATTGTTGGCGCTGCCGGTCCAGACGGACTGACCGAAAGAAGGTGTCGTGAGGGCGAGCGAGACCAATGCTGTAAACAAGCCGAGGCGCCGGGATGATTCCGGAAGCAGCTGGTGGGTCATGCGCTAACCAATGCTAAGAGCGTCAGCCTACATCGGCGGACGAGTAACAATTCCTAGCGGATCATGGTTAATGAGGACTTAATTTAGCGATTTCTTGCGCTCTCATGCGATCAACCTAAGTCTGCGTTGCGCATGGTGTTGCAATCTAGAGTGCAGCGCGAGCAATCGCATATTCAGTATTGACGCAGATTAAAAAACGCATGGCACCCCGGTGCCATGCGTCGTGTATCCTTGGTTAGCCTGCTGTGCGCAGCTGAAGGCGCGATACGCCCGCTGCTACGTTCAGGCCAAGGCCAGCCTCGGCGCTCAGTGGCTGCAAACCGAAGTTCTTGTTGTTGCCGCCGACCAGCGCGTTGGCTCCAAGGCCTACACCAACCGAAGCGCGGGCAGATGCGCCGACATAGGTGCCTGCAAGGCTGCCCTGGCCGATGGTCGTTGGTTCGGTGTTGACGACGATCCAGCTGAGATAGGACTTGCCGGTAACGCCGACGTCGAGGCCGAGCTTGCCGATGGTGCCGGTGTAGCGCTCGACCTTGCCGGTGCGCTGCTTGAACTGGCAGTCAACCGCGCGGCTGGAGCCTACAAGAAGACCGATACCGCCTGCAACTTCGCAAGACAGGGTACCCAGACGCTGCTTGGGCTGCGCCACCACTTTTTCAGCAGGTTTGCGGTTGTGATGCATGCTGGCAGCAGAGGCGGCAGAAGTCATGGCCATTGCGCCAGCAAGCGCGAGGATGAGTGTCTTTTTCATTTTATGTCTCTTTTCATGTGAAGAATCTTGCCGGATGTCCGTCGATCTTTTTTGAGGTCGAGGGCAGGCGGTATGGGTGGGGTCAGGCATGTCTCACGCACATCGATGTCGCTGAAGACGGGCCTTGATGAAACATCGGCGGCAATCCCTATCGCCTTGTCCACGGCTGCGTTGCATGACGCTTTGCCGGTGAGCATGACGACGTCAGACGTAACCTCAACATCGATCTGGCAATCTTCTAGACCCTGTGCGTAGGCCAATAACGATTTGATAGCGGCACTGGTTGCACACTGGCCAGAAGATGGTGCTGACGGCGCTGAGAAGACGGGGAAAAACATTGCGGGATTGCCTCCTAGATCCGGCTTGCCAGTGCGGCAAGCCGGATTGCTGGATCAACGCTTACTTCAGAGCGCCCTTGACGGCATCGACACCCTTGCCGACGCTGCCCTGAACCTCGCCAGCAAGCTTCTCGCCCCGGCCTTCGGCTTCCAGCTTCTTGTTGCCCGTCAGCTTTCCGGCTGCCTGCTTGATCGTGCCCTTCAGTTCCTTGGCGGCACCTTCGATACGGTTCTTATCCATGATGTATCCTTCCTAAGACTGTGTTCTTAATCATCCGGCGTCGGTGGGAGCCAACGCCATGCCATAGGAGATACAGCTGCAAGCCAAGCTTTTGCAGAGTGGAAAGTACTATTCGAATTGGTAGAAAATGACCTTTTTTACGAAAATCGGCCTGTTTTTGATTATTTTTTGGCTTTGGCCTTGGCGTCGGTCGTGCCGGTGAAGCCGCGCTCTCGCGCCCAGATGACCGCCGCTGCCCGTCGGTTCACACCGATTTTGCCATAGAGCGAGGCGATGTGGTTGCGGATGGTGTTTTTGGAAAGATGCAAGGTCTCTCCCATTTCCGCATCGCTCTGGCCGTTGCAGATCAGGCCTAAAATTTCACGCTCACGGTCGCTTAACTCCATCAGTTGTGCTGTGGGCGCTGCTGTTGATTGGTGCTTGAGTGTCGCCAGACGGTCAACGATGGAACGGCTGAACCAAGATGTATCCGCCATCACACTTTCGATGGCTTCCACCAGTTGCGCTTCGCTGCGCCTGCGCTCGGTTATATCCTGCAGCGCCCAGATCACGCATTGTTCATCATTGATTTCCACGCGCTCGGCGGAAACGAGGCAATCGGCCATGCCACCGTCTTTCTGGCGCATGCGCATGGCTTCGTTGCGAACGAAAATATTGTCACGCAGCTTCTCCTCCAGCGCACGCCGTGCGCCCACGTCTTCCCAAAGGCGCAGATCGCTTGCCGTGCGACCGGTGATCTCGGTGGCGCTGTAACCGGAGACTTGCAAAAACGCGTCGTTGACTTCGGTGAACACGAAATCATCCAGCCGGGAAACGGCTGCGGGTGCGGGTGAAAGCTTGAAGGATTTCGAAAAACGCTCCTCGCTCTGGCGCAGCGCATTCTGGGCTTTGCGTCTTGCATCGAGATCGGCGAAGGTGAAGAGCATACAGGGTTCTTCAACCACGGAAATCGGCTCACCGGCGACGATCACCAACCGGTCCCCGCCATCGGGCAGTGGCACCAGCGCTTCACGGTGGCGGATAACCCTGCCATCGTTCAGCTTGGTCAAGGCATCCTCGCCGGTTTCGCAGTTCGAAAACAGACCTATTGCCTCGACCGTCTTTCCAACGACTTCTTCTTTGGTAAAGCCCGTCATTTCCAGAAAGCCTTCATTGACCCGGATGAAACGGTGGTCATCCAGGCGACAAATGAGGCCGGGCGCGGGGTTCGCGTTGAATGAGCGTTCGAACCGTTCTTCCGCCTCGAAGCGTGGCGTCTCGTCCCGCAGGATCAAAGCCAGCACATCCGGCTTGTCGGTGCCGTCGGAAATGATCATGCTGCGCACCGTGTGCACCCAGACCAGATCGAGATCGCTGGCTGGCGAAATCTCCACCGTGACGTCGTCTATCGTCTCGCCCGATAGCAGACGCTCGAGCGGGTATTGGCCTTCTTCGAGAAGATGGTTGTTGCGATAGCGCAGCGTAAATCTGCGCCGATACTCTTTGGCATCCGCCCCAAGCGCCTCGACGCTCTCGACGCGGTGCATGTCTAGCGCTGATTCATTGGCCCAGGCAACATTGCCGTCAGGCTCCAGAAAGATGATGCCGTCGCTCAAGCCCCCTATCAGTTCCTGAAGACTGCCGCGGTTGATCCTGGGTGGCTTGGGAACGTCGTTCATATCGGTCTCGAATGCGCTGGGTGGAAATCACGTCTGATCATCATGCCGTCTCTGATGGCGAAAAGCGAGCGCCGTGCAGACGAAGCGCATGGTCATCTGGGAAAGGTTGCAATTGGAAATGGTACAGCAACAGAAGCTTAATGCCTTATAATCTAATATTCCGAAAAACAACGACATGGGGAGCATGAACAATGCCGACACAGTGCAATGGTTGCCGCGATGGTGCAGCTTTCGATGTGCCATTCTCTATGGCGTTTCAGCCCATTGTCGATATCAGCACAGGCAAGGTCTTTGCTCACGAAGCATTGGTGCGCGGGCCGAATGGCGAAGGTGCGGGCACCGTTCTTGGGCAGGTGAAGGCCGACAATCGCTACGCCTTCGATCAGCAATGCCGGGTCAAGGCAATTGAGCTCGCGTCAAGCCTTTACGACCCGGCTGACGATGTGAAGCTCTCGATCAACTTCATGCCCAACGCCGTCTACGAGCCGCGGGCCTGCATTCGCCTCACATTGGCAACGGCTATGAAAACCGGCTTTCCGCTGGACCGCATCATTTTCGAGTTCACGGAAAACGAAGTGCTCGATACCAAGCATGTGCTCCACATCTTGAGAACATACAGGGATATGGGTTTCAAGACGGCAATAGACGACTTTGGTGCGGGTCACTCAGGACTGGGTCTTCTCACCCATTTCCAGCCCGACATCGTCAAGCTCGATATGGATATGATCCGTGGCATCGACACCGATCCGGTAAGACGCACAATTGTCAAACACACCCTGAATATGCTGCAGGACTTGGCAATCGTCCCCCTGTGCGAAGGCGTAGAGACTGAGGACGAGCTGGCTGCACTGAGGGATCTCGGAGTATCCCTTATCCAAGGATATCTGCTGGCGAAGCCAAGCTTTGAAAAGTTGGCAATCCCCGTTACGCCAACAGCACTTTTTCCCAAAGTTGCCTAACCGTAAATTTGGTAAGGCAACCCGTTGGTTGTCGCGAACGGCCGCTGCTCAAGGGTACTGCGCACCCGTGGCCGCCACGTAAATCGAATACAACGACTTCGTCGCCGTGATGAACAGCCTGTTCTTGCGCGGGCCACCGAAGGTGAGGTTCGCGACCGTCTGCGGTATCTTGATCTTGCCCAGCAGCGTGCCCTCGGGCGAAAAGCAATGCACGCCGTCTCCAGCGCTGGTCCAGAGATTGCCCGCGACATCCAGACGGAAACCGTCAGGCAAGCCGTTGTCCAGCGCGCAGAATTCCTGCCCGCCCGTCAGACGCTTGTCGTCAACCACATCGAAAACGCGGATATGGCGCGGGCGGGTAATGTCGTGGCTGGATGAGCTATCGGCAACGTAAAGCTTGGTTTCGTCCGGTGAGAAGGCCAATCCGTTGGGTTGGCCGAAATCATCCACCATGATGTCGATCTCGCCTGTCAATGGATCGAGGCGGTAGACGTTGCGCGTTTCCTGCTCGGGCTCCGATTTGTAGCCCTCGTAGTCGGACAGAATTCCATAGGTCGGATCGGTAAACCATACGCTGCCATCGGAGCGGACGATGACGTCGTTGGGGGAATTCAGTCTCTTGCCGCGATAGCTGTCGGCCAGCACAGTGATGGAGCCGTCAACCTCTGTGCGGGTCACGCGCCGTGTGCCGTGTTCGCAGGAAACCAGTCTGCCCTGCCGGTCGCGGGTGTTTCCATTGGCGAAATTGGAGGGTTGGCGAAACACGGAGACGCCGTCTTCCGGCACCCAGCGCAATATCCGCTGGTTGGGAATATCGCTCCACAACAGGCAATTGAGGTCGGAGAACCAGACCGGGCCTTCGGCCCAGCGGCAGCCGGAATAAAGCTCTTCAAGCTCAGCATTGCCGACAATCAATTGGCGGAAACGCTCGTCGCGGATTTCATAGAGGGAAGAGGTATCTGTCGGCATGGGCTTGATCCGAAAATTGGGGTCGCGTTCAGCGCAGCTTTTTAGGGCCGCTCGCAAGAAGAATGACGGAGATGATGATAAGGCCTGTCAGAATGAGGCGAATGCCCGCACCGAACCCGTAGGTGTTGAGCATGGACACGACGAGGAACATGAAAAGCGATGCGCCCCAGATGCCCGGAACATTGGAATCGCCACCCGCAACCGCCGTGCCGCCGATGACGACGACGGCAATCGACATCAGCAGATACTCGGCACCCATGTTAAGCGCGGCGCCGCCGGAGAAGCTGGCCAGCAGATAGCCCGCGATGGCTGCAAGGACGGCGCAAAGCACGTAGGTGATGAAGCGCGTGCCATCCACCGGTATGCCTGTCATCCTGGCGGCAAAGGTGCTTTGGCCGATGGCGGATATCCAGCGTCCGTAAAAGCTGCGATCAAGGAGAACCCAGGCGATTGCCGAAAGCAGCAGTGCAACGAGGGCGACGTTGGGGATGCCGAAGGTGCTGGAGATGGCGAAGTCTGCCAGCATCTGCGGCGGCTTGATGCGCAGGCCGCGGTTGGTCCAGATGGCCGTTGATTGCACGATGAAGCTCATGGACAAGGTGGCGATGATGGGTGGGATGCGCAGAAGTTTGATGAGCGCATAATTGCCGATGCCAACCGCAACACCGATGCCGATGGCAACCAGCAGCCCCGGCAGGATGAGGTTGTCAGAGACATCCATGAACTTCAGGGCAACAGTACCGGATAGCGTCATGGTAGCCGGTACGCACAGATCAATATTGCCGGGGCCAAGCGTGATGACGAACATCTGGCCGATGCCGACGATGACGGAAAAGGCCGCAAATGTCAGTGCCGCATGCGATAGGCCGAAGGAGCTGGAACCGCCGGTAAACAGCACGGTGATGATCCACACCGCAATCGTGGCAGCGAAAGACCAGATCCACGGTTTCTTCGAAAATCTCTGCAAGGCACTCATTGGTTTTTCTCCCGCTTTTCGAGGCGGTTCAGCAGTAGGCGAAGGCCGAGCACGACGATGAGGATGGCGCCCTGCGCACCGATCTGCCAATCCGGCGAAATGCGCATGAAGGACAGGAACGAGCCCGCAAGCGTCAGCGTCAAAGCACCGATGACGGCACCGATGGGCGAGACGCGACCGCCGACGAATTCACCGCCGCCCAGAATGACACCGGCAATGGAGAGCAGCGTGTAACGCAGTGCGATATTGGCATCCGCCGAGGTGGTGAGGCCGACCAGCGCAATGCCTGCCAGCACGGCGAAGAAACCAGCTAGCGCAAATGTCGCGGCGCGGATGCCGATGACAGACCAGCCGGAGCGTTCAACCGACCTGAAATTGCCTCCCACACCGCGCATCAGCACGCCAAAGGACGAGCGCATGACGATGTAATGGGCAATGGCGGCAATCACGATGCTGGCGACGATGGCCATGGGGATGAAGGGCGGCTTCGCCGTCATGATCGTGCGTATCCACACAGGTGCCTGACCGCCCGGGGATGGCAACAACAGAACGGCCAGCCCGCCCCAGACAAAGCTCATGCCCAAAGTCACGACGATGGAGGGCAGCGCACGGATATGGATGATCGCGCCCATGGCGGCATAAACAGCAATGGCGGCTGCAAAAATGAGGATGCCGACCACCGGCGAGGTTTGCAGAAACGTCGCGGTAACACAGGCGCAGAAGCTGACGAAGGTTCCCATGGATAGATCGAGATCGTTGACCGACATGATCAGCATCTGTGCGATTGTCGCAAGCGCTATGGGAACGGCCAGATTGAACAGCAGGTTGAGGCCCGTATAGCTCATGGCGCGTGGCTGCATGTAGAATACGGCGATCAACAGCACGGCGAGAGATGCGGCCGGAATGATGAGGCGTAGGGCGTTGGCGGAAAGTTTCATGCGTGCGCGTCCCCGGAAAAAGATGCAGCAAGCACTGCCTGTTCGTTGATGTCATCGCCGGTGAGTTCAGCCTGAATGCTGCCCTCGCGAAACACATAGACGCGGTCGCACAGGCGGATTTCGTCCATTTCGGTCGAGTACCAGATGAAGGTTCGGCCATTGGCGGCTTCGCTGCGCAGGATGTCGTAGACCTCCTGCTTGGTGCCGATATCGACGCCACGCATCGGGTCGTCCATCAGCACGGTGCTGGCTGTGGTTGCCAATGCGCGGGCAAACAGCACCTTTTGCTGGTTGCCGCCTGACAGAGAGAGGATTTTGTTGTCGACATCGGGTGTGCGGATTTCGATCCGCTTTTTCCAGCTGGCCCCGAGTTCGTCTTCCCTGGCGCGATTGACGAGACCTGCAGGTGAAAAGTCGCGCAGGGATGCGATGCTTAGATTTTTCAGAATGCTCCACAGCGGAAACGTGCCGTTCAGGCTTCGGTCGCCGGCAACGAAGGCGATGCCCTGATGCCGCGTCGGAAACCAGCTGCTATTGCGGGAGAGATAAAGGTCCAGCAAGGCTTCCGTCTGTCCGTGGCCACCGAGACCTGCTAGCCCGATGATCTCGCCGCGGTATGCCTCGAAAGGTAATCCCTGTCCTTTTCTCGGCGGCATGGACAGGGCGGTCGGGCCAGCCTTGCGTTCCAGTGAACGCTTCCAGCCCTGCTCTTTCACGACACTGCCCATGGCTTCCACAAGGGTCTTATTGGAAAACTCCGCGGCCGGGCGATCTGCCACCACTTTGCCGTCCTTCATCACGACGACACGGGTTGCTGTGGAAAGAATTTCGCCGAGAATATGGGAAATCAGCAGCACCGCGCCGCCGGTGCGCACGAAGCGGCGCACATAATCCATCAACTGTTCGGCAAGCCCCGCATCCAGCGATGATGTCGGCTCATCGAGAATGACCAGCTTCGGCTGTTCGTTGACGCCTGCAAAGTTGATGGCAATTTCCACCATCTGCCGTTCGGCGATGGAGAGTTCCGAAATGGTCAGATCGCAATCAATCCCATGGCCGGGAAATATCTCGTCCAGCTTTTTACTGATGAGAGAAAGCGCGCGGCTGCGCCAATTGCTGCCCTTCATGTCGGTATGCATGATGCGGACATTTTCGTTGATCGTCAGATTGGGGCAGAGCGACAGTTCCTGAAACACACAGCGCACGCCGCTTGCCCGCGCTGCGGCAATGCCATAGCTGCTCGGCTTGCCGCCATAGGAGACGGAGCCCTCATGCGGCGTCAGCCCGCCATTGATGACGTTGACGATGGTGGATTTTCCCGCGCCATTGTGGCCGACGAGGCCAAGGCACTCGCGGGAGCGAATGACGAGATCGGCACCATCCAGCGCTTTGACGGCACCGAACACCACCTTCACGCCCCGCGCTGCGACGACTTCCTGTGTGGATATCACTTCGTTCATGAGCAGTTACGCCAGTTTTGCGGCTTTACGCCACGGCTTTACATCCATCGCAGCGCCGCCGGGCGGCACTGCGATGTCTTGGTGCTGGGAGGGTCTGCGCTTACTTTGCGGAGGCGATGACCTTCTGTGCATCTTCCAGGCTGTATTCGACGTTTGCGACGCCGCCCTTCTGGGTGTTCTTGAGGTTCTCCTCAAGATTGGCCTGATCGATGCGCAGGAACGGAACGGTCAAATCTTTTTTCACGTCCTTGCCGTCGAGGATTTGCTGTGCGACCCAGAAAGCGAGTGTGGAGACGCCGGGGGCGATGGAAACCGACATGGTCTCATACCCGCTGGCATCCTTCTGCTGCTTCCACCACTGCAACTCGTCTTCACGGTTGCCCATGACGATAGTTGGTGTCGGACGCTTGGCTGCGGCAAATGCCTGTGCAGCACCGTAACCATCCCCACCCTGGGTGACGACGGCCGCCACTTCCGGCAGGCTTGGCAGAATACCGGCAACAGCGCGCTGTGCCACATCCTGCGCCCAGTCGCCGTTCACAGAACCGACGATCTTGAACTGCGTGTTCTTGGCAACACCAGCGGCAATACCTGCGTGAATTTCGTCATCGACGGACACACCGGCAAGCCCACGAATTTCAAGCAGGTTGCCGCCCTTCGGCATTTTCTTCGCAAGGTAATCGATCTGGCTTTCACCCATGGCCTTGAAGTCCACGGCAATGCGCCATGCGCAGGGCTCGGTCACGGTGCCGTCGAAGGATACGACGGTGATACCGGCATCGCATGCTTCTTTGATGGCGCCGTTCAGCGCGGTCGGCGAAGCAGCGTTGATGACAATGGCATCATAGCCTTGCAGAATGAGGTTCTGAATCTGGGCCGCCTGTTCGGTTGCCTGATTTTCCGCTGTCGTGAACGGGTCGGCAGCGGCAACGGTGCCAGCCTTGACGGCGTCCTTGGTAATCTTGTCCCAGCTGGTCAGCATGGCCTGGCGCCATGAATTGCCCGCGTAATTGTTCGAAAGCGCAATTTTTTTGCTTGATGTCTCGGCATGTGCGGTCATCGGTAAGGTCGCACATGCGACAGCAACCGATGCCAGAAGCATCTTCCTGATAGCCATTGATTTTCCTCCCTAGTGGCCCACCCGTCTCCGGGCAAAGAAACCTTCGCGACGCCTCCTCGACGTTGAGCTGAGATTCCCGTTGCACCGGGGCTCCTTTCCCCAGTACTAAATAAGCATGACCGGGAAAGCCTTTGATGTACAGGCTGTTCAAGGCAATCTGGTTGCGGGTTCCCGCAGAATTTATGCGGGTTTCCGCAGGACGCAAGCGCCACGACGGCGCAAGATATGTGGCCTGAGGTCGATTGCGACTTCAGGCCATGTTGCAGACGCTTGGGAGGGCGTCCGCCAATGCTCGACACACCACGATCATCGCTGTTTCACCATTATATGGGCATTTCGCGGCTGCTGGCCGGGCAGCTGGAATTCAATGCCATCATTCAGGCCGTCGACACCGAAATTACCCACATCATTCCGCATGATCATTTGGACGTCTGCATCAAGCTCATCGATGGCAAATATCATATTGCTTATGAGAGTGGCATGGACAGCGCCTGGAGCCAGCAGCCGCCAGCACTACTCACCGGTAGCCCCATTCGCTCCCTTCTAGCCGGGCAAGTCGATTTTCTGCTGAGTGGCGATGCATGCTGCGATCCGCGCTTTCATTTCGAAGGCTCCTTCTCCAGCCCAATCATAGAACTCGGTCTTCACAGCCGCCTGCATGTTCCGATGAAGGTCCATGGCGATATCATCGGCGCGCTCAGTTGCTCGTCACTGGAGGCGAATGCCTACACCATGGAAGACGTGGCCAATGCCCGCGCGGTAGCTGACCTGCTGGCGCCGTATTTTTTCGCCATCCGTGCAGCAGATCAGGCCAAACGGTCCGCCATCGTGGAGGCCGAGGCCCATGCACGCGAAGAAGGATTGCGCCTCGGCGCGCTGAAACTGACGCAAGCCTTGGAGGCAGAACGCCAGCGCATCGGCATGGATTTGCACGATCAGACCCTTGCTGATCTCACCCGGCTTGCGCGCCGCATGGAGCAGATGACCCACATCTCCGATCTTTCCGGAGAAATGCTCGAGCCGCTGGCGCGCAGCCTGCAGCACTCCATGCAGGATTTGCGACAGATCATCGAGGAGGCCAAGCCCTCGATCCTCCAGCTTTTCGGCGTTGTTCAGGCCATTGAGAACGATCTGGAACGCTCGGTGCGCGACAGCGGTCTGGCAATCGAATGGAGTGTGGTCGATGAAACGGATGGCCGGATCGAAGCGCTGGAGCAGACGGTGGCAACCTCCGTGTTTCGCATCGTGCAGGAGGCCGTCAACAATGCCATCCGCCATGGCCAGCCGAAGAATATTAGCGTGCATATCCAACCCATCGATGGTCATCTGCGCATCATCGTCAGCGACGATGGCAGCGGCTGCGGCAAACACGCCGCCGTTCACGGCCATGGCATCGGCAACATGAAGACCCGCGCCCGCCTGATCTCCGCCCGCTTCGAGATGGGGCACAACCGGCAGGGGCCAGGAACTTTCGTCAGCATTACCTTGCCTGACAACGCGCAGATATTCGGGGAAACGTGAGATGGAAGTACTGATCGTGGAAGATGACGTTCTCCATCGCTCCTATCTGAACGAAGCGGTGCGCGCTGCACTTCCAGAATGCAATCACGTCATCGAAGCGGAAAACGGCAAGACGGGCGAAAAGCTGGCGCGGGAAAATCGCTCAGCCCATATCGTCATGGATTTGCAGATGGGCGAGCGCAACGGCATCGAGGCCGCGCGCACCATCTGGAAGGAGCGCCCTGATACCCGCATTCTGTTCTGGTCGAATTACTCCGATGAGGCCTATGTGAGGGGCGTCTCCCGCATCGTGCCTGATGGTGCCGCCTATGGTTATGTGCTCAAGTCCGCTTCGGACGAGCGTCTGCGCCTTGCGCTCCGCAGCATCTTCATCGAAGCCCAATGCGTCATCGACCGCGAAGTCCGCGGAATGCAGGAAAAAAGCCTTGGCCGCGTCAGGGGCTTCAGCGATTCCGAATACGAAATCCTTATCGACGTCGCTCTTGGTCTGACGGACAAGACCATAGCCCGTCGTCGCAACCTGTCCCTCAGAAGCGTCCAGAACCGCCTCCAAAGCCTTTATGAAAAGCTCAACGTCTACCAGACGAGTGGCGACGGTGAGCCCGGAGGCCAATACAATCTCCGCACTCGAGCGGTGACGGTGGCATTCCTGCGGAAACTCCTCAATTACAGCGCATTGGAGCGGGCAGAGCAGGAGCTTGCGCAATGGTCAGGGGCGCGAAACACGCGGTGTGAATCGTGAGGCGGTTCCTCAATGGATTTTTCGTTAGGTGGCGGTGAACTTGGTCCTGACCTTCGATCAGAAGGCATTACTTGGCTATTAATACTTCGATGCCACGTTTTTCAAACTCGCGGGCGTCTCGGTCAGAAATACCGTCATCGGTGATGAACGAATGTATGACATCCAGCGAGCCCAGGCGTGTAAAGGACGACCGATTGATTTTGGTGGAATCGGCAACGAGATAGACGTGGGCAGCGGCTTTGATCATAGCCTCTTTGAGTTGAAGATCTGCGAAGCTCGGATAGGTCAAACCTGTGTCCAGTGCGACACCGGCGGTCGCCAAAAACAGTTTTCCCGCGAAGATATTCCGAAAATACTCGACAGATTTGTCGCCCGAAAGCGAAAGGGTGGGGGATTTGAACTGGCCGCCCGGCATGTGAACGGCGAAGCTGGGCACTGAACCGAGAATGATGGCGATGTTGAGCGCGTTTGTAATCAGCGTCAGGTCACGTCGGCTTTTGAGCCGTGTCGCGATTTCGGTCGTGGTGGTCCCGGCATCCAGGATCAATGTCTCTCCGTCCTTGACGAGGCTTGCGGCAAAAGCGCCTATACGGCGCTTCTTATCCATATTCTCCTGATGATGAAGCGTCATGGCGCCAGTTTGAGGAGCGGTCGTGTTGAGATAGGCCCCACCGTGTTCGCGGGTGATGAAACCTTCGTTCTCTAGTCTTTCGAGGTCCTGTCGGATCGTTGCTTCGGACACACGGAAGGCCCCAGCCAGTTCTCTGACGCGGGCAGAACCTTCTTCCTGGACCCATTCGAGGATGCGGCGGCGTCTTGGCTCCGACAACAGCCCGATCATCGATTCCGAAGCATCGTGATCATCTTTCGCGTCCATTTATGGTCCACCCAAACTTAGAATTCGAAAAGCGCTCAAAACAACGATTCTCCTCGTTAGACCGTTACAGCAATGGTCTTCAGCTTCCAATCCTCAATTGATATTCTGCTGTAGAACCACGCGGGCCTGAAGCTTTTGCTGCATTTGATCGACCACGACGGCCGCAATAATCACAAGCCCCTTGATCACCGTCTGCCAGAAGGACGAGACGCCCATCATGATCAGGCCATCGGCAAGAATGCCTATGACGAAAGCACCAACGATCGTGCCTGCTATGCGCCCACGACCGCCGGACATGGATGTGCCGCCCAGTACCGCTGCCGCAATCGCGTTTAGTTCGAAGGTTTCACCTGTTGCAGGGTGGCTGGCCTGTAATTGGGAGGAGATGATGAGGCCAACCAGTGCTGCGCAAACTCCAGAGAACATGTAAACGAAGAGCTTTATTCGATCCACGCTGACGCCTGAGAGAGCTGCGCCGCGTTCGTTTCCACCAACCGCATAAATGTGCCGACCGAGTGGCGTTCGGCTGGCGAGATAGGCAGCCAGAAGCGCAACGACAACCATGATCCAGACGGAAACGGGAAGGCCGAAAAGCGTGCCTGAGCCAATGACGCGGAATGTGTCTGATCCGTATTCGGGATTACCGGCAAGGTTCGGAAAGGTTCGCCCATCGGAGAAGAGCAGCGCTGCGCCGCGTGCCACATAAAGCGTGCCGAGCGTTGCTATGAAAGGCGCGACATTGAGCTTTGTAATCAGCAGCCCGTTGATCCACCCGATGAAGACGCCGACCACCAAAACGATGAGGCAGATCTCGATCGTGTTGAACTGGATGCTGTAAGCCAGACCGAGAAAGTTTAGGTCTATGCCGTAAAGAACGAGATAACCCGCAACCATGGCGCAAAGGCCGACAATCGAACCAACCGAAAGGTCGATGCCTCCCGCGATGATGACAAAGGTCATGCCGATGGCCAGAAGCGCATTCAGCGCCACATGCTTTGAGATAATCAGCATGTTGCCGGTTGAAAGAAAATTCGGGGCCGCGAAAGCGAAAAAAGCAAACACGAGGATAAGCGCCACAAAGGTGCGCATGTGCAGAAGCATCAACAGCGCCGATGTACGGGACCTTGAGCCCCCAATGACAGTCTTGACATTGCTAGCAGCGTCGATGTTGCTCATTGTGTTTCAACCCTGTTGAGATTGGGCGTTGCTGCAGAAATGACGTCCGCCGCATTGGCACCTGCTGGGAATTGCCCCGCCAACCTGCCATTTGCCATGACGAGGATACGATCTGAGAGTGCGAGGACCTCTTCCAGATCGGATGTTACGAAAAGTATGCCCAGCCCTTCTCCAGCCAGACGTCGCATCGTGCGAAAGATTTCCGCCTTTGCACCGATGTCGATCCCGCGCGATGGCTCGTCCATCAGAAGGATTTTCGGTTTTGTCATTAAAGCCTTGCCGATGACGACCTTTTGCTGGTTGCCGCCTGAAAGACTGGAAACGGGATGCTCGAGACTGGCGATTTTGATCGCCATACGCTTGACGAATTCCGCAGCCTTCGCGGCCTCTGCCTTCAGGTTCAGATGAAACCCGCGCGTGAAATCGTAGAGCGACGACATTGTCAGATTTTCGCGGATGGACATGATCTGAACCAAGCCATCGCGCTTTCTGTCTTCCGGTATCAGAGCCAGACCACGCCGGATGCGTCCGGAAACACTTTTTTCCTTCAACGGCTTTCCAGATATGAAAAGGCGACCCGATGAGTTTGGATGCTGCGCCATGATGCATTCCAGAAGCTCCGACCGGCCTGCACCCATCAGGCCGTACATGCCAACGATTTCTCCTTCGCGAACCGACAGAGACATATGGTCCACGGCGTAACCGCCAGCGGGGCTAGGAAGGCAAATGTTCTCGACACGAAATACTTCTTCGCCGAGTGCATGTTCGACAGTTTTCGGAAATTCCTTGGACGCGCTACCGATCATATTGGCGACGATCCAGGGTATGTCCACACCCTGCATCGAGCGCGATCCTGTGATGACGCCGTCGCGCAAAACGGTAATATAATCGCCGATACGGATCAGTTCTTCCAGCCGGTGCGAGATATAGACGATCCCGACGCCTTGGCGCTTCAGATCATTGATGACCCGGAACAGAACTTCCACTTCGGCAGCCGAGAGCGCAGATGTTGGCTCATCGAGGATCAGAATGCGCGCATCGCCAGCAAGCGCCTTGGCAATCTCAACGATTTGTTGCTGACCTATCCGCAGGTTCCCAAGCGGCGTGCCGGGGTCGATATCCTGCTCAAGACGCTTCATCAGCGCTTGTGCCGCAGCGGTCTGGGCGCGGCTGTCGATGTGAATTCCACTGATCGTCTTTTCGTGACCCACGAAGATGTTTTCTGCCACCGTCAGGTTGGGAAACAGGTTGAGTTCCTGAAAGACGATGCCGATGCCGTGCTTTGCGGCGTCGGATTTATCCGCGAATGTGACCTGCTGGCCATCCAGCTCAATCGTTCCGCCGTTCAACTGTTCAACGCCCGCTATGATCTTCATCAGCGTTGATTTGCCGGCACCGTTTTCGCCGACGAGAACGTTGACCGCCCCCATGCGCAGGTCGAAATCGACATTCTTGAGGGCCTGCGTCCCGGGATAGACTTTCGAGCCATTTCGGATCGACAAGCCGATGGGATGAGGGGCAGCGGTCTGAGCATCGCTCATGGCGCTACCTCTATCGAAACAGGCATGACGAGAGGCTTTTCGTTCGCGGAACGGATCACCACCGCGCCAAGGAAACTGATCTTCTTGCCTTTCAGCGAAATATCAGCCGCCGGTAGCTTGGAGACGGCCTTGTCGTTCAACGCGCGGCCAAGTTTTGCATATTCAATCTGATCGCGGAACGTCGAAAAATCATAGAGAGCCGTCGTATCCCGCAACGCAGTGCCCTTGATGACTGGCCCCAGCTGTAGCGTCGCATCTGCGGTTCCGTCTCCGTCGAGGTCGATTTCCGCAGTCGCACCTTTCGAGGCGCGGTTTTCATCGATAACGGTGCCGCTTCCTTTAACTGCGAAATTCCAGCCCCCACCAGCGCCACCAACGCGGACGCCCTGGTTTTCGCCTGCCTTGTCGAGCCCGTTCTTGATCGCGTTGCGCAGCGTAGTCAGATCGACGGCCTTCTGTTCCAGTGCCGGAACGAGCTTTGTATCAAACGTCGTTTCCACAAGCTCAGCAATCGGATCTGAAGCGGTGCCAGCGCTGTGATCGGTCTTGACAAACTTGCAGCCGGACAAGGAAGCAGCAAGCAGGCTTGCCACAAAAAGGGTTCTGATCTTCATCGGTATCCCGCACTTCTTCGAATCAGTCACCGCCCTGCCTACGTATTTGGCCGAGCGGTGATGGCGGTGTTACTTGGACAGCGCGAAGGTCTCGAGCTTGGAGGCGTTGTCAGCATTGACAAGAATGCAATCCATCAATTGCTTTTCCTCAAGGCCAGTCTTGCCCGTCTTGATGAACTTGTCGGCCTGCTCGACGGCCAGCTGCGCCTGCTGGTAGGCAGGTTGGAGGACGGTGGCCTTGATGCCACCCTTCTTGATGGAGTCACGGACATCGTTGGATCCATCGAAGCCAACAACGATGACATCCTTGCGCCCTGCCGCTTCTAGCGCAGCATAGGCACCCATCGCCATGGTGTCGTTGCCGGAAATCACGCCCTTGATGTCGGGGTGAGCCTGAAGGATCGATTCCATCACAGTATAGGCTTCAGTCTGCGACCAGTTTGCCGTCTGCTTTGCCACCAGCTTCATGTCCGAATACTGGTCGATGACGTCATGGTAGCCTTGGGAACGAATGCCTGCATTGGTGTCGGATTCCTTGCCGATAAGCTCGGCATAGTTACCCTTCTCGTCCATCAGCTTGACGAACTCTTCGGCCCCCAACTGCGCACCCTGATAATTATTGGAAACGATTTGTGAAACGGCGACGCCGGTTGTTGTGATTTCGCGGTCGATGAGGAACGAGGGAATGCCTTTGTCCTTGGCTTTCTGTACAGCTGCAACAGATGCATCCGCACCTGCATTATCGAGAATGATGGCTTTAACGCCAGCAGCAATGGCGCTGTCGAACAGCTCGTTCTGCTTGTTGGCATCATCGTCATGGACAAGCACCATCGTCGCATAACCCAGGTCCTTCGCTTTGGCTGCAGCCCCGTCTGCTTCAGCCTTGAAAAACGGGTTGTCGTGGCTTGGGGTGATGATGGCGATGGTATCGGCCGCCAGCGCGGTTCCCGCCATAGCTCCGGCAACACCCAGAGCGAACACGGACATCAATAGACGCTTCGTCAGTTTCATAATTACCTCCCAGGAATACACCACCCTCCAGTGGCTTGAGCTGAGACTATTGATCACTTTCGTTTATTGTCAATATATTTTTGTTGCGGGTACTTTCCGCGGGCAATCGAAATGAATAGGCGCCATAAATGTTGCGATGCAACAAAATTCGCGATTTTATCCGCGATAAAATGACTTGATCATGACGATAATTTGTGCAAATTCTTCATCAAACGAAAGAGATCGAAAGCAATCAACAGCCCTCCTTGGCGCTTAATTTGCTTTGGGAGACGGTCTCGAATTTTGGTCAATGCCTCATATGGCAGTGTCTTGTCTTACCGTTTGGGCGGTCGCCAACGTAGGTGATCTGCGGTCGGTGAGTGAAATGGAGGAAACACATGAGCGAACAACGTTACGGTGCCGGTATCTGGCATTTCGCAACCTATCTCGACCGCTATGCCACTGACGGTTACGGCACTCCGCGCAGCGTCATCGACGCGATCGATCTGGCGGGGCAGGTCAAGGATCTGTCTGTCGTCGACATCAATTATCCCTTCTTTGGCGGAGACTTTTCCAACGCTCAAGTGAAGGAAGCGCTGGATCGAAACAAGCTTGGTGTTATTGGCATCACGCCTGAAATTTACACGCGCGAATTCGTCAAGGGCTCATTCACCAACCCGGATGCTGGGGTACGTCGGCGAGCTCATGAGCTGGTGACGGAGGCCTGCGATCAGGTTCGTTATTTCGGCGCCGATTACGTCAAGCTCTGGCCCGGTCAGGATGGCTGGGACTACCCGTTCCAGGTGGATTACGGCACCTTGTGGAAGCATTCGCTCGATGGTGTCGGTCAGCTGGCAAGTGAAAATCCGGATCTCAAATTCGTCATCGAATACAAGCCACGCGAGCCGCGTGTGCGGATGAGTTTTGGCTCCGTTGCCCGCACCCTGCTGGGAATTGAGAAGATCGGCCTGCCGAATGTCGGTATCCTGCTAGATTTCGGCCATGCCATCATGGGCGGAGAATCCGCGGCCGACAGCGCCCAGCTCGCTATCGATTACGGTCGTTTGTTCGGTATGGACGTCAACGACAATTACCGTTCCTGGGATGATGACCTCGTGGCAGGCAGCCTGCATCCCATCGAACTTTTCGAGTTCTTCTACGTGCTGAGGAAGAACAAGTGGGACGGCGTCTGGCAACTAGACCAGTTCCCGTTCCGCGAAGACAGCGTTGCGACCGCCAACCATGCCATCGATTTCCTCAAGGCTGCGTCGAAGGGGCTTGATGCGCTCGACGTCGACGCGTTGCGGGAAGCGCAGAGCCGTCACGATGCCATCGGTGCGCTGAAGATCGCTCAGAAGGCTCTGTTCGGCGCGATGTAGGCGACGAACCAAAGAGCGCGGAACTGCTACTGAAAGGCCAACACCAATGTTGAAGAACGACATCGCCGATACGATCCGGGAGAAAGCCTTGTGGATGCGCCGCAGGGCCTTCAAGATGGTTTTCGATGCCCAGCTCGGCCATCCCGGCGGCGACTTCTCGGCGATTGACATTATCGCGACCCTTTATTTCGGCATCATGCGCTACGATCCGAAAAAGCCGGATATGGCGGAGCGGGATCGCTTCGTCATGTCGAAGGGGCACGCGACCGGGGCGCTTTATACGGCGCTTTGCGCAGCCGGATATTATCCAGAAGAATGGCTGCAGACTTATATGCAGCCGCAGTCCAAACTGAACGGCCACCCGAACCGGAACTATTTACCCGGTGTAGAGACCAATACAGGGCCGCTGGGTCACGGTGTGCCGGTGGCACTCGGCATTGCAATTGCCGGTCAGATGACCAACAGCGATTACCGCACTTTCGTTCTGACAGGCGACGGCGAATTGCAGGAAGGGTCGAACTGGGAAGCCGCCATGACGGCTGGCAACCGCAAGCTTGGCAAGTTCACACTGATCGTGGATCGCAACCGGTTGCAACAGGGCCTGGGCACCGAGGAGACCAATGGTCTCGACCCGCTCGACGACAAGTTTCGCGCCTTTGGCTGGGATGTCGAAATCGTTGATGGCCACGACATTCACGCTCTCGTGAGCGTTTTGTCCGAGCAACCTGGCGGGCGCACGAAACCTCTCTGCATCATCGCCAACACGATCAAGGGCAAGGGTGTGTCCTTCATGGAAAACAAGGCGTCATGGCACCATGGCGTGCCTAATGCCGAACAATACAATATTGCTATGGAGGAACTGGTCTGATGGCTTCTCCCGCTGTAAAACAGGAAGGCTTTCACGATTGTCGTGACGCTTGGGCTCGCACGATCGAAGAACTGGCCGCCAACGACCCCCGGATTGTCGCCGTTGTCAATGACTCCGTCGGCTCCTCGAAACTGGGTAGCTTTCAAAAGACATTTCCCGACCGGTTGATCAATGTCGGCATCGCCGAACAGAACATGGTTGGCGTCAGCGCGGGCCTTGCCAATGGCGGGCGAATTCCTTTCGTCTCTGCCGCGTCGTGCTTTCTGACTGGGCGTGCGCTGGAGCAGATAAAGGCGGATATCGCCTATGCCAATTTCAACGTCAAACTGGTCGGCCAATCCTCGGGCGTGGCCTATGGCGAATTGGGGCCAACGCACCATTCCATCGAGGATTTCGCTTGGCTGAGGCCCCTGCACAACATCACGGTCATCGTGCCTGCCGATTCCTGGGAAACGGCAGAGGCAGTGAAATGGGCCGCAGCCCATGAGGGACCTGTCTATATCAGACTGAGCCGCATGCCGGTCCCCGACCTTGTCGTAGCTGACCGAACATTCCAGCCCGGTCAGGCTGAACTGGTGCGTGCGGGCACGGACGTTACACTCGTAGCCTGCGGCACCATGGTCCATCTCGCTGTCCAAGCGGCGGCGGAACTGGAGAGTGAGGGCATTTCGGCTCGCGTTCTGAACATGGCAACGATTTCACCGCTTGATGAGGCTGCGATTTCTCTCGCCGCGAATGAAACTGGCGCGATCGTGACAATCGAGGAAGCCAATATTCACGGCGGTCTCGGTGGTGCGGTGGCTGAACATACGTCTGCAACGACGCCTGTTCCAGTGGAGCGGATGGGCTTTCCAGGTTTCGTTCCAACGGGCTCAGTGGAATGGTTGTTTGATCATTTCGGCCTGACGCCTGCCGGGATTGCAAAAACGGCACGCAAGGCGATTGGACGCAAACGCGCATGAGCGGCGGGCATGTCATAGCCATCGATCAGGGCACAAGCAGCACAAAAGCTATCTTGGTGGATGCTACGGGCAGGGTGGTGGCCAAGGCGTCGGCGCCTTTGAAGTCCAGCTATCCGAAACCCAGCTGGGCTGAGCAATCCGCCGACGACATCTGGTCCAGTGTTCAGGCGGTTATTGCCGAGATCGTCGGAAGCGGCAGCTTCGACATCGCGGGACTGGCAATCGCCAACCAACGTGAAACACTGGTGGTGTGGGACGCGGCAACCGGCAAGCCTGTCGCGCCAGCGATCCTTTGGCAGTGCCGCCGCACGGCAAGTGCTTGCGAAAGGCTGATCGCCAGCGGCGCGGACCCTGCAGTCGTGGATGCAACCGGCCTTTCCATCAATGCGCTCTTTCCGGCCTCCAAGCTGGCTTGGGTTATGGAGAACGTGGCAGAAGCGAAGAGCCTTGCAGACGAAGGTCACCTTCGCGCTGGTACCGTAGATAGCTGGCTGCTTTACAAGCTAACGGGCGGACAGGAATTCTCGACGGACCATTCCAATGCGTCTCGCACCCAACTGTTCAACACTGCCACGTTGCAGTGGGACGAAGATATGTGTGATTTGTTCGGCGTGCCGTCATCGGTGCTGCCGCATGTTCGAAGTTCGGACAGCCGTTTTGGCGAAGTCGCGCAAGGTGCTACGGCCCTCAAAGCCGGTGTCCCGATCCTTGCCATGATGGGCGACAGCCATGCCGCGCTTTATGGCCATGGTGTTCGGCAGCCGGGATTGGTCAAGGCGACATATGGCACGGGATCTTCGTTGATGACGTTGACGTCGCAACGCGTGCTTTCCAATAACGGTCTTTCCGCAACGATTGCATGGAGTGACAGGGACGGCGTCGTTTACGCGCTCGAAGGCAATATCACGGTGTCGGCGCAGGCTGCTACTTTCGCTGCCGATATGCTGGGTCTGCCCAACGCCTCTGCGCTCTCTGATCTTGCACAAACAGTTGCGGACAGCGGTGGAGTTACCTTCGTTCCGGCCTTAGCGGGCCTTGGTGCACCACACTGGAATGACAATGTTTCGGGCACCATTTCCGGCATGACGCTGGCAACGACCCGCGCCCACATCGCCCGGGCGACACTCGAGGCCATCGTGTTGCAGATTGCTGATGTTTTCGCCGCGATGGAGAAAGATATCGGGTCGCGACTGGAAGGGCTGCTCGCGGATGGCGGTGCTTCCTCCAACGATTTTCTGATGCAATTGCAGGCGGACATCCTCGAGCGACCAGTGACGCGTGGCGATCAGGCCGAGGTCGGCGCAATTGGCGTCGCAACCCTGGCGTTACGCAGTCTTCGTGACAAAACGCCGGTTTCGGATGCGTCACGAACGGCGTTCCATCCGCACATAGATGCAGCCCACTGGCGTCGGCACAGCAGGCGAAACTGGGAGGGCCTGCTGGCACAGTTGATGGCAAAGCCAAGCGTTGGGGTTTCGACGGAGTGATGCCGAAGCCCGATACCTAAGCAGAAACGTGCATCGATAGATGTTTATTATGAGGAGGAAAAAATGCTGAAATTTTCGAATAAACTAAAGACTGTCAGTTTCGCAGCCCTTGCTGCTGCCACCATGGCCATCACGTCGGCCAAAGCAGAAGACCTGACCCTTTGGACGCTGAATTTCGACAACAACGCGGCCAATCTTGCGTTGAAAAAAGTCGCGACAGACTTCGAAGCTGCAAATCCAGGTACCAAGGTGCAGATCGTCCAGCGTGGCGTCGATGAACATAAAACGGCACTGCGCGTAGCAGCTGGTTCCAACCGTGGTCCTGACATCTACTTTAGCTGGGCGGGTCTGGGTCTGGGTGGCGAGTATGTCAAAGCGGGTCTGTCTCTGCCACTCGACAAATATTACACAGAATACAAATGGAATGACGAGCTTCTTCCAGCTGCGGCGGCCTTTGCTGATCTCTACCCGGGCGGAAAACACGGCGTGCCTTTTACCTTTAAGGGCGAAGCGGTCTATTACAGCAAGAAGCTTTTCGAACAGGCTGGGATCAAAGACGAACCAAAAACCTATGATGAACTTCTGGCTGCTGCGCAGAAATTGAAGGATGCGGGCTTCCCGGCGTTCACTTTCGGCGGAACGGTCAACTGGCATGTGATGCGTCTTATGGACGTCATTCTTGAAACCAAGTGTGGTGCAGAAAAGCACGATGCTCTGAAGTCGATGAAGCTCGACTGGTCCAAAGAGGCATGCGCAACGGATGCCTTTACCGAATTCTCCAAATGGACCAAGGACTACACACTCCAGCCTTTCATGGGTATCGACAACAAGCAGTCCTACAGCTTGTTTACGGCTGGACGCGCGGCCATGATGCTGGAAGGTGACTGGCTCGTAGGCCAGTTGCAGGGAACGGGCGTCAACCTTGACGACTACGGAATTTTCCCATTCCCGACCAACACCAATCGTCTCTACGGCTTTGCGGAATACAACTACATCAGCACCAAGAGCAAAAGCCCGGATACGGCGGCCAAGTTCCTGGATTACTTCCTGTCCACGAAAGTTCAGCAGGATTTGGTCGGCCAGATCAGCGCGATCTCGGTCAACAAGAACGTGACATACACCAATCAGAAGCCGCTCGAAGCCGAATGGCTCGAAATCTTCAAGACCTATGACAAGGTGTATATGAACGGTGACCAAGCGTTCCCTCTGGACGTGACGACCGAATATTTCCGCGTCATCAATGAAGTCGCTTCGGGCAACGTCCAGCCCGCAGACGCTGCCAAGCAACTCCAGACTTTCATCGCTGGAAGAACCTGATCCTCCCCGAGTGCGAGCCGACGAACGACCTGTCGGCTCGCGCGATCAATTAGGAGACCAGCAGCGGTAGCGCTGCCTGGAGGAGATTATGTCTTTTAAACAGTCTTCACACGACCCGCGCGCGCAAGCTTTCGTTATGCTCGTGCCAGCGCTGGCGATCTACGCCATCTTTGCTCTCTATCCGATGCTCGACGTCGTCATTTTGAGCTTTCAGAAGTGGAACGGGTTGGATCCAGAGCGTCAGTTCGTAGGGCTTGCCAATTATTCTGCGATCTTCACCCGAGATCCGGTTTTCTGGGGTGCGTTCCGAAATACCGTCATCTGGACACTGATGAGCCTGATCTTTCCGCCAATCGTGGGATTGCTGCTTGCGCTCAGTCTCAACCAGAAAATTTTCGGGCGGAACAGCCTTCGCGCCATTTTCTACCTCCCGGTCATTATCGCCCCAATCGCGGTCGCGACGATGTGGAAGTGGATGTACGATCCGTTCTTTGGCCTTTTCAATCAGTTATTGACAGACTGGGGTTTGCAGAGCTGGATCAAGGACTGGCTTGGGAACAGGGACATCGCGCTTTACTCGGTTTTCGTTGCCTATCTCTGGCAGACCGTCGGCTTTTCGATGGTCCTTTTCCTCGCGGGCTTGCAGAACGTCTCCCAAACCCTGGTTGAAGCCGCGCGCATCGACGGGGCGGGTCGCTGGGCCGTTTTCAAACACGTTACGCTTCCGGCGCTGCGCCCGACATTGACCATCGTGCTGGTACTTTCGATCATCTCGTCGCTGAAGGCTTTCGACATTGTCTATGGCTTGACCGGAGGCGGACCTGCGCAAAGCACGCAGATGCTGGCGCTCTGGGCCTTCACGCAGGCGATGCAGATTTTCGACTTCGGTCGTGGTGCGGCGATTTCGGTCGTGCTGCTTTTGATCACCATGACGATCGTCATTCCCTATCTGCGCTGGTCGCAGAAGAACGAGGAGCCGGAATCGTGACCG
This sequence comes from Agrobacterium vacciniicorymbosi, assembly GCF_040427045.1. Classification (NCBI taxonomy): domain Bacteria; kingdom Pseudomonadati; phylum Pseudomonadota; class Alphaproteobacteria; order Hyphomicrobiales; family Rhizobiaceae; genus Agrobacterium; species Agrobacterium vacciniicorymbosi. The sequence continues at coordinate 105,502 of NZ_JBETMF010000007.1, read as the reverse complement.
TAATTCAGACTAAAGCTCTCGCCTCCGAAGATGATGTTGCACCGTCCGCATCTCAACGAGACCCGATCCTGATCGGGTTGTGGATCGCTCTCCTGCTTGTCGCATTGATCTGGGTGGCACCTTTTGTCTTCATCGTGTTCACATCTTTGAAGACGCCTGCGGCTGTTACCAGCACGGGCGCATTCATGCCGCCCACGCAACTGGCCTGGGACAATTATTCGGGTGCCTGGAGCCGAGGAAACTTCGCCAATTCCTTCTTCAACAGCGTGATCATCACCATTGTGAAGGTCCCGCTGGGACTGGCATTGTCTGCCATGGCAGCCTACGCGCTTGCCAAGATCAGGCTGAAAATCGGCAAGGTGCTGCTTCTGCTTGTCGTGTTTGGCACGATGATACCGTTTCAGGTGATGCTTGCGCCACTGTTCACGTTGGTGAATTCCTTTGGCCTCATCGACACCTATCCCGGTGTGATATTGCCATACATCGCATTTGGCGTTCCCTATCAGGTCTTCATCCTGCACGGCTTTTTCAAAGGCATCCCGAAGGAGCTGTCCGAGGCTGCCCTGATTGACGGCGCCACGCATTTTACGATCTTCCGGCGCATTTTCCTTCCTGTGTGCCTGCCAGTACTCGCAGCTCTGTTCATTCTGGACTTCGTCTCCACCTGGAACGAGTTCGCTATGGCGCTGGTGCTCCTTCAGGACCAGAATATGTGGACGTTGCCGCTCGGCCTGATGTCCTTTCAAGGGCAGTTTTCCAGCAACTACGGTCAGCTCAATGCGGCAATCGTTATGACCGTGCTGCCCGCCACGCTCGTCTATCTTATTTTCCAGCGCTACTTCGTATCGGGTTTGACATCCGGTGCCGTGAAGGGCTGAGGCCCATGCAAATCATTCTTTCAGGAGAACACAAGATGTCTGACGCAAATGTCGAAAAGTGGGGTGTATTCGAGGCATCCTTTGAAGGGCCATCGAATGGAAATCCCTTTGTCGATGTCTCCTTCGATGCCGTCTTCACGCACAAGAACAGACAGGTCCGCGTTCCGGGCTTCTACGATGGAAACGGCACATATCGGGTGCGCTTCATGCCTGACACCGAAGGTGAGTGGACCTTCGCAACCAACTCGCAAACGCCGGAACTCTCCGGAAAAAGCGGCGGCTTCACAGTCACTGCCGCGTCGGTAAACAATCATGGTCCGGTCCGCGTGCGGAACAAGTTCCACTTCGCTTATGCCGATGGCACTCCGTTCTTTTCGTTCGGCACGACCTGCTATGCCTGGACGCACCAGCCGCTCGACATGCAGCAGCAGACCTTGGACACGCTTGAAAAGACACGGTTCAACAAGATCCGCATGGGCGTTTTTCCAAAAGACTATCCATACAACGTCAACGAACCGCTGCATGACTGCTTCGACAAAAAAGCCGACGGCACCTATGACTTCGATAAGCCGAATGTCGCGCTGTTCCAACATTTCGAAAAGCAGGTCGCAGCTCTTTGTGAGCGTGGTATCGAAGCCGATATCATCATATTCCACCCTTACGACCGGTGGGGATATGCCGATATGCCAGCCGAGCAGGATTACCGCTATGTGGCGTATCTGGCGGCGCGCCTTGCCGCCTATCGAAACGTCTGGTGGTCGCTTGCCAACGAATATGATTTCCTTCTCGACACCAAGCCGATGGCGCAATGGGATCGTTACTTCCACATTCTGGAAGAGAACGACCCCTACCAACATCTTCGCTCGATCCACAATGGCAATGTGACCGCGAATTACGATCACCGTAAGCCTTGGGTCACACACACCTGCATCCAGAACCCAGATGTCAAACTAACCCAGGAATGGCGCGATACCTATGGCAAGCCGGTCGTCAATGATGAGCCGGAATATGAGGGTGATATCCTCGAATCCTGGGGCAATCTGACCGCGCAGGAACTCGTGCACAGATACTGGATCACCATGGCCCGTGGTGGTTATGCAGGTCACGGCGAGACCTACTCCCACCCTGATGACCTCATCTGGTGGGCCAAGGGTGGTCAGTTGCATGGCGAGGCGTGGAAGCGCATTGGCTTCCTGAGGGATTTGCTGGAAGCGGATGTGAAGAACGGACTTAATCCGCTTGGTCCTGTCACCCAGTGGCCGTGGTCGCGCGTTTCAGGTGCCCGCGATGGTGATGGAGATTTCCGGCTCATCTATTTCGGTGAGCATCAGCCCGTGATCTGGTCATCTGGCTTGCCGATGGACAGCGACGATTATGAGGTTGATCTGATCGATACCTGGGAGATGACGATCACGCCTGCGAAAAAGGTTCAGGCCCCCATCACCCATCCGGTGCGGCATGGCGCCGTTGTGCGTGGCGGAAAGCCAGATGCCGCTTTCGGCGTCGAAATCCCGCGCAAGCCTTATCAGGCACTGCGCATTCGCAAGACGCGATAGAGAACGGGAGGGCAGATATGTCTAGCTTGAGCATAAGCAACGTCAAGAAATCCTTCGGTGCCGTCAACATCATCCACGGCGTGGATGTCGAAATAGCCGATGGCGAATTCGTTATCCTGGTCGGACCATCAGGATGTGGCAAGTCGACTTTGCTGCGTATGATTGCTGGGCTGGAGGATATTTCCGGCGGGCAGATCAGCATTGACGGCAAAGTCGTCAACAACCTTCAGCCGAAGGACCGCGACATCGCAATGGTCTTTCAAAACTACGCGCTCTATCCACAAATGACCGTAGCCCAGAATATGGGTTTCGCACTCGAACTGGCTGGTGTGAAAAAGCCGGACATCGAGAAAAAAGTCAGTGAGGCAGCGGCGATCCTTGGGCTTGAGCCGCTTTTGCAACGCAAACCCGGCCAGTTGTCGGGTGGCCAGCGCCAGCGTGTGGCGATGGGACGTGCAATCGTGCGCGATCCAAAAGTCTTCCTTTTTGACGAACCTCTGTCCAACCTGGATGCAAAATTGCGCGTCAAAATGCGTGCGGAAATCAAGGCGTTGCATCAACGCCTGAAGACCACAATCGTTTACGTCACCCACGATCAGATCGAAGCGATGACCATGGCCGACAAGATCGTCGTGCTGCAAGGCGGGCGGGTAGAGCAGATCGGAACGCCGCTTGAACTTTACGACCGTCCAAAGAACATTTTCGTTGCTGGCTTTCTCGGATCGCCCGCTATGAACTTCCTCGAAGGCACGTTGAAAGACGGCGACGTCATGGCGCTCAAGGGCGGCTCGCAGGTCGAATTGTCCAAAACACCTCGAGAGAAGGTTGGGTCATCGATCATGCTTGGCATTCGACCCGAAGACATTTCGATGGGCGCGGAGCAGGGAGGGCTCAAGGCCGTCGTCAAACTCATTGAACCAACAGGGTCTGAAACGCATGTCCTGGTAGAAGTCGATGGACAAGAATTGACCTGGATTGTTCGAGACCGGGTAAGCCTCGAGCCGGGCCAGTCCGTGAACTTGTCGTTTAAAACGAAAAACGTCCATTTCTTTGACTTGACGACGCAGCAGCGGCTTGACGTTTAGATCGGCATTGATCTTTCACGACACTTGATCACTTGATCACTTGATCACTTGATCACTTGATCACTTGATCACTTGATCATCGGCGTTGAATGCTCCGGTTTCTGGGTGACGCTAGCTGTCGCTAACGTCCAGCGCCGAATACAGCATTAACGCCGCTGATCGGTGCGACATCGCGGAGTGGTGAGCCCACGATGGATGTTTATAACGTCTACTTGCGTTAGCGTGCAGCCGTCATAGCCAAATTATTGCGTGTCGGCCGCACGGCGCTTCCATCTTCATAGACAGCCAATCGCTTTTTTATCGCGTCGCGCTTCAGTCATGAAGTGCTAACGGGCGTGTAGCGTCTCCACGCGACACCTGAATAACCACATAATCTCATTGCAATTTGCTCTGTGCGGAAAACGGCACTGTGCACGCAAGCTGCTCAAATGCTTACTTGTTAGGCAATGATAGAATATTGTTCAACAGTATAGACATGATTGTCCTACTTTGGTAGCGTCTTAATTAGCAAGTCAGTTCCTGTTTTCGTGGGTCGGGTGGTGAATGCGGGCTTGGTTTTAGTCTCGTGTTTTCATCCTCAGCGACGGGCACGGAATTGAATCAGACCGCGCAAGCGCCGCCGGAGACGCAGACATGACGAACGCAATGGACAAACTCACGCCGCTCCTTTCGGTTGAAGGGTTGAGTGTCGAGTTTGGCGCCAGTCGCGTTGTCGATGATCTTTCCTTTTCGGTTGCTGCTGGGAAGACCGTGGCTATCGTCGGGGAGTCTGGTTCAGGAAAGTCGATCACTTCGCTTTCGACCATGCGTCTGGCGGACATGATGGGCGCGAAATTTCCGACCGGACGGATCATGTTCGGTGAGAAGAACCTGCTTCAGGTTTCGCAGAAAGACATGCGCTCCATCAGGGGCAAAGACATCGCCATGATCTTTCAGGAGCCGATGACCTCGCTCAATCCGGTTTTCACCGTCGGTGATCAGATTTGCGAAGTCCTGATGCTTCACGAGAAAATGGGTAAGGCAGCGGCATCTGCGGAGGCGCGCAGGCTTCTTGACATGGTGCGCTTGCCGGATGCGGCAGCGCTTCTGGATCGGTACCCTCACCAATTGTCCGGTGGTATGCGCCAGCGTGTGATGATCGCCATGGCGCTCGCCTGCCGTCCCAAACTCTTGATCGCGGATGAGCCGACGACCGCGCTCGATGTTACCATTCAGGCGCAAATCCTCAACATCATGCGCGACCTGCAAAAAGACCTTGGCATGGGCATGATCTTCATTACCCACGACATGGGCGTCGTTGCCGAAATGGCAGATGATGTCGTTGTTATGTGGAAGGGCAAGAAGGTGGAGGAAGGCCCTGTCGGCCAGATATTCGCCAACCCGCAACACCCCTATACCCGCATGCTTCTCTCAGCCGTGCCACGTCTTGGCAGCATGACGGGCGAAGACTTTCCCAAGCGTACGCCGCTGACGGTCCTGGAAGATGGCAAGCCGAAAATCATCGGAGATGAGCGGGTCCAGGACACGGCAAGATACGATGAAAAGCCGCTTCTATCGGTTAAGGATTTGCTGGTTCGGTTCGATGTGAAAAAGAACCTGTTTGGCAAGGCGACCCACCGTCTTAGTGCCGTCCAGAATGTTAGTTTCGACATTCATCCGGGGGAGACATTGGCACTGGTTGGTGAATCCGGTTCCGGCAAATCGACCATCGGTCGCACGATCCAGCAGCTTCAGTCATCTATTGGTGGCGAGATCGAATTTGGAGGACGCAGCTACGCGTCCATGTCTGCGGCTGAACGTTTTCGCATGCGTCAGGAAGTGCAGTATATCTTTCAAGATCCATTTGCCTCGCTCGACCCGCGCAAGACCGTTGGATTTTCGATTGCCGAGCCCATCAACACGCACGGCCTGATCTCGGGCAGCAAGGCCGTTCGTCGCCGGGTGGATGAGTTGCTGGAGCGCGTTGGCTTGAGCTCCGCCGTGGCCGAGCGCTACCCGCACGAGTTCTCGGGCGGCCAACGCCAGCGTGTCTGCATTGCGCGCGCATTGGCATCCGATCCGAAGCTGATCATTGCCGACGAAGCGCTGTCGGCGCTCGACGTGTCCATTCAGGCGCAGATCATTAATCTCTTCATGGATTTGCAGGCCGAACGTGGTCTGGCCTATCTGTTCATCAGCCACGACATGGCGGTCGTTGAAAAGATCAGCCATCGCGTTGCGGTGCTCTATCTCGGCCAGATCATGGAGCTGGGCAGCCGTCGTCAGGTCTTTGAGACGCCGATGCATGATTACACACGCCGCCTGCTGTCCGCAGTCCCGGTCGCAGACCCCGCAGCTATCAGGCAGACGGCAATGATCGAAGGTGAAATCCCAAATCCTGTTCGCCGCGTTGGCGATGAGCCCGCCATTCTCGTTTACGAGGAAATCAATCCAGGCCACTTCGTTGCAAGAAGCGCCTGAAAAACCGCGAAAAATCGCATCTATCTGAGAGGAACAGATCAATGACCAAAACAAATAGGGGACTGACGGCCTTTGTGGCGCTTGCCCTGTCAAGCGTGGCTTTTGCTGCCGCTCCCGCGCTTGCAGCCGGAAAAATGACGATTTCCACGCCACAGGATCCGGGCAGCTGGGACCCTATCGATACGTTTCTGGTTCAGTGGGCTGCCGTTGCAACCAACATCTTTGATGGCCTGACCTATCGCGGCCCGGATCTGAAACTCGTACCGGGTCTTGCTGAATCCTGGGAAGAGCTGGATGAAGGCAAGCGCATCCGCTTCAAGTTGCGCCAGAACGTCAAGTTCCACAACGGCGAGCCATTCAACGCCGAAGCCGTCAAGTTCACCTTTGATCGCCTGTTGGGCGAACAGGGCGCGAAGGGGCCGCAGCGTTCCAACTATACGGCCATCGAAAGCGTCGAGATCATCGACGAAAACACCGTGGACATGAAGCTGAAGGCTCCCGACCCGGTTCTTTTGACCAAGCTTGCTGGCTACGGCGCCATGATCGTGCCGCCGAAGTACATTCAGGAAAAGGGTGAGGACAACTTCAACACCAATCCGGTCGGTACGGGTGCGTTTAAATTCGTGTCCTATGCGCCGAAGGTGAACATCAAGCTCGAAGCCAACCCGGATTATTGGGGCGGCGCACCGAAGCTTTCTGAGCTCGACTACCGCTTCATCTCCGAACCCGCGACAGCCGTTGCCGAGCTTCAGGCTGGCCGCGTCGATCTCGTCATTCCACCGACTATCCCAATTGGCATGCTGCCGGTTATTCAGGCTGACTCCAATCTGGAGATTGTCAGCGTTCCCGGCCCAACGGTCGATGCCCTGCGCTTCAACACGCGTGATGGCATTACCAAGGACCCCAAGGTTCGCAAGGCGATCATCATGGCGGTTGATCGCGCCACCATCGTCAAGTCGATCCTGGCAGGACAGGGCTCCGAGATCGCAAGCTTCCAGGGCGCGCTGTCCTTCGGCTACGATCCGGAACTGAAGCCGCTGCCTTACGATCCTGAAGGTGCAAAAAAGCTTCTGGCAGAGGCTGGCGTCAAGCCGGGTTCGACAGTTCAGATCGATATTCGTGGCAATGACGCGACGATGAACGAGGTCACTCAGGTTATCGCCAGCTATCTCCAGATGGTCGGTATCACTGCGACCATCAAGCCATATGAAACCAACGTTCTGCTGAACGACATCATTCCGCAGGGCAAGACCGGGGCCATGTTCCAGCAGAAGTGGGGCGGTTGGACCTTCGATTACGATAACACCGCCTATTCCATGTACCACTCCGGTGAAAAGTGGAATCCTTATGAAAAGGACGCTGAACTGGACAAGCTGCTGGAATCCCAGCGCCCGCTGACGGACCGCGCGGAGCGTGAGCGCATCCTGAAGGAAATCGGCAAAGCGACTGCGGAAAAGGCTCTTGAGCTGCCGCTTTACAATACCAATGCGATTTACGGCGTCAGCAAAAAGGTCAAGGGCTTCGTCGCACCGCCGGATAATCGCCTGAAACTGACCGACGTCACCGTCGAGTAATAATGAATGTTTGACGCCGCTCCCTTTGGGCGGCGTCACCATCCCCTTTGCAAGGAAAAGAACGTGGCCGGTTTCCTCATCAAGCGATTGTTGCAGGCGTTTTTCGTCGTCATCGCCATCACGCTGCTCGTCTCATTCGCCATCCGCCTGACCGGCGACCCCGCCGTGACCATGTTTCAGGGCGGCGGCAGTATGACGGAAGAAGATTTGATGCGCATTCGCGTTGCGCTTGGCACGGATCAGCCGTTCTTCGTGCAGTATCTGAACTTCCTCAAAGGCCTCGTTACATTCGATCTGGGCAAAAGCTTCGTCGGCGGCACGCCCGTTTCGCGACTGATCGCTGATGCGCTGCCGGCAACATTGATGCTGGCTTTCATCTCCATGGTCGTTTCGATTGCCCTGTCCATCCCGCTCGGCATCAAAGCCGCGACGTCGAAAGGCAAGGGTGTCGATCAGGCGATCCGCATTTTCTCGCTGCTCGGCCTGTCCTTCCCGAATTTCTGGCTCGCGCTGATGCTGGTCCTGCTGTTTTCGATCACGCTTGGTTGGCTGCCGCCCAGTGGTATGGGTGGCGCTGTCAGCTACATCATGCCCGCATTGACCATGGGCGTCATCCTCACTGCCACCAATGTGCGCCTAGTCCGCACTGCAATGCTCGATACGCTGCAATCGCAATACATCATGGTTGCGCGCGCCAAGGGCTTGAGCGAAAGCAAGGTTCTCTACAAACACGCGCTGCGCAATTGCGCCATTCCGCTGATCACCTATTTCGGCCTGCAGTTTGGTGGATTGCTGGGTGGCATCGTGGTTATCGAGCGGGTGTTCAATTGGCCGGGAATGGGCTCGCTGGCCTTCGACGCGGTTGGCGCGCGCGATTATCCCGTGTTGCAGGCCGTCATTACCGTGCTGTCGCTGATGATCGTCGGCATCAATCTTCTGGTCGATATCGCCTATGGGCTGGTCGATCCCCGTATCCGCACGGAGTAACCGACATGGCCACCAAAACCTCCCGCCTTTCGCGGTTCTACAGCCTTGAATTCGTGCTGGGTGCGACCTTGACCGTCGTCATCTGCGCTGCCGTGCTTCTGTCGGACGTGCTGTTTCCCGGCGGTGCCGACAAGATCGATCTGATGGCGCGGTTGGCAAAACCGTTTGCTAGCGCGGCACACCCATTCGGTACTGATCCATTGGGGCGTGACGTTCTGGCGCGTGTAGTCGCGGGCGGCAAGATTTCGCTGCTGGTGGGTTTCACCTCCGTCATCGGTGCCGTTGTTTTTGGCGTGCTGATGGGCCTGATTGCAGGCTACTATCGCGGCTTCTGGGACATGGTCGTCATGCGCTTTGCCGATATCCAGCTCGCGATGCCCTTCATTCTTTTGGCTATCACCTTCATTGCCATTGCCGGCGGCAGCCTGACCAACACCATCATTTTGCTGATCGTTTCGCAGTGGGTGCAATATGCCCGCCTTGTGCGCGGCTCGGTTCTGACGTTGCGTGAGCGGGAATTCATCCTGTCTGCACGCGCTATCGGCGTTAAAGACTGGCGCATCATTTTCCAGCATCTGCTGCCAAACCTCGTCGGCCCGGTCATTGTCCTGATGACGCTGAACGTCGCGAACAACATCCTCCTGGAAAGCAGTCTCACATTCCTAGGCATGGGCGTCGATCCAACTATCCCGAGCTGGGGCGGCATGCTGGCGGATGGCCGCACCTATCTGCAAATCGCGTGGTGGGTTAGCGTTTTCCCAGGTCTGGCGATCCTTTTGACTGTGCTTGGCCTCAATCTTCTCGGCGATTGGCTGCGCGACAGCCTCGACCCGACCGGCAGAACTTCAAGGTAAAATGTAATGACAGAGATTTTCAGCCATACGTTTGAGCGCACACTTGATGTTTTGGTCGAACAAGCGCTTCCCGGTCAGTCTCTGGAGGCGTGGACGTTCGATGATGTGAAGAGCAGGCGTGATGCCGAGCGTCGCCTTGCCGAAAAAGGTGTCACGGCCCGTATCCGTAGCGCCTACAAGCCCTTGCTCCACAGCTTTCTCGAAGAGATTGATCTGGCAGAGGTCAAGAACATTCAGATTGCATACCCCGTTTACCCCGACGCACCCGCAAATCGATTCCGGCTTGAGGCTTATCCGTTGGCAGCTTTGGTCGGGAACGCCAAAATTGAGTTCGTGCCGCGTGAAGACGGCGAATTTGTTTATGACGTGGTCCTGACGCGCGAAACGGGAAAGGAAACGCTGAAGGTGCTGGCGCCCAATCGCGTCCATGTGGATATCGTTGGAGAAACCAATGTCTCGCCAACCGGCTGGCTGTGCCGCGGGGAGCATGATGAGCGGCTTGAAACGGACTATGAGCGTCTGTTCGAAAGCGCGATTCACGCGGTCGCAAAGTATGATTGGGGAAGCGATGAGCCCTATTTCGATGAACTCAACATTCACGTCCATTACCCATCCGAGGATCTACCTCTTGCCATCGGCGACGAAGTGGTCAGCCTGCGAGAAGCCCTGCATGAGGATTTCTACTTCTCGCTTCTCGAATTCTTCCAGAAAAAATCCGGTCGCCCACTGGGTGATCGCGGCCTGAAACCGGGCCAGATCGTCCCTGAGGTTATCAAAAGCGGTGCGGAAGTTTCCGTGCGGGTCGAAACCCGGACATTGGGCACTGCGTTTTTAGAGAGCGCGGAACAGGCAATCGAAACTGCCGAAGCGCCGCTCTCCACAGATCAGATTGCAAATCTGCTGACCGAGATAGGTGGCGAAGAGTTCACTGCTCGCGCCAGATCAGGCCGGCAAGTGACGGCACGCTATGTCCGCGGAAGCGACGCTGCCGTCATGATCAGCGGTGGGCAGCATCCGAACGAAACGACAGGCATTGTCGGCGCCCTGCGTGCTGCGAGCGAACTACAAACGAAAGCCGGTGCCCATTTCACGATTTCGCCGCTCGAAAACCCGGATGGCTACGCTATCCACCAACGTCTTCGCGTCGATAATCCGCGCCATATGCATCATGCCGCGCGTTATACGGCATTGGGTGATGACCTAGAATATCGAACACTCGAAAATTCAGGTGCCCATCTGAATGAAAAGGAAATCCGCTTCAAAGCGCAGGACTTAAGCGGCGCCACCCTGCACGTGAATCTGCACGGCTACCCCTCGCACGAATGGACCCGCCCGCTGTCGGGTTACGTCCCGCGTAACTTCGCAATGTGGACCTTGCCGAAAGGCTTCTTCCTCGTCGTGCGCCATCATGCCGGTTGGACGGAACAGGCCGAGGCATTGCTCGATAAGGTCACCCGCCATCTCGGCACCATCCCGGGCCTGCTCGACTACAATGATCGCCAGATAGCGCTTTACGAAATCCACGCGGGCGAAACCGGCTTCCGCATCATCAACGGTTTTCCATGCCTGTCATCGATAGATGACCGTCACACCGTTCCCATGACGCTGATCACGGAATGTCCAGACGAAACGATCTACGGCGACGGCTTCATCGCTGGCCACACAGCACAGATGCAGACGGTGGTGTCTGCATATAAGGCTTGGCAGGAGATTATGGCAGGCTCTCGAGAGCTATCAGGCGTTTAGACCTATCGAAGTCTACCTTGACTTCGGTACCATTTGTCTGGCGAAACAGGTTAGACTAAGCCGCCACAATCGGTTTTGTCGGCCCCACTCTCGGGCGGCTGACCTTTCGTACAACAGTCACAAGTTTCGTTGGTGCTGTTTGCGTTAGCGCCAGTTTTGTGGCCTCACTCAGCGACATCGCCACAAAGTCAGCGCCGATTTCGTCGGCCGTGATTTGGGCGTAGCTCTGGCCATTCGCCATTGGCATGAGTATGCCGACCCGCATCAGGGCGTTCAGTCGTTTCAGGCGACGAACGATCTGGCGCGCATGGGATTTGGAATTGCCGTTGAGGAATGAGACCACGACGGTGTCGATATTTTCAATGTTCGATTCGAGTGACCTTCTTTCGCTCAGAATCGCATGGCTCGCGACTACGACTTTGGCACCTTGAACCTCAATAACCTGCGATAACATCGTGGATGCTGCGTCATCTATCGCTCCGCGACCACCGATACATAGAACTGACTGGCCTTGTCCGTCAGGCAAATCTGCTTCATCGGGCAGTGTCGATGGTGTTGCGCTCACAGCTTCGTCGTCTTCATTCTCCTCTTCGTCGGCGATATCAGAAAGATTATCGACGAGTGTCATAGAGCTTGAAGAAAACAATTCGATCTGTGGCTCCGACATGACACCGCGCTGCCGATCCATCTCGCCGAGAAGAAGGGCCGCAAGGCCGACCTTATCGTAATAATCGACGAGATATTCCTGCTTGAGATACTCCTCTGCAGTGTCCGTGGCCTCGTTTGGATCGCCAGCCAGAAGCCTTTGATAGAGTTTTTCATGAAGCTCAAGGACAGGTTCGTTTCCGAGCAGAACATCAAGAAATCCGAATTGAGGCACATAGCGACCGAGAACCACGAGGCAGACGGTGAGTGGTGTCGACAGCATCAATCCAAGTGGTCCCCACAGCCAAGACCAGAAAATGGCCGAAACAATGATTGCTAAGGGAGACAATCCCGTGTGCGAACCATAAAGCCAAGGCTCGATCACGTTGTTGCTCACAAGCTCCGTCGTCAAGAACAACGCTGCAACCCAGGCAACCAGCGACCAGCCGGGTGCTATTGCCAAAGCTAGAAACAGTGGAAGAACCATGCCGATGACCGGGCCGATGTAAGGCACAAACCTCAGGACGAGCGTCAGCAGTCCCCAAAGAATAGCGTTGGGAATTCCGAGAATCCACAAGCCAAGTGTGATGGGCAAAGCGTAAAGCGCATTCACGACCAGTTGCATGAGCAGGTATTTGCCTACTCGTTTTCCAGCGTCTTGCAGCGCTGCTGTCGTTCGATGCAGATCGCTCAAGCCAACAAGACGGATGAACCTGTCACGCAGGTCTTCGCGCTCCAAGAGCATGAAAATGACCAGCACGATAACAAGGCCTGCGGTTGCGAACGGACTGATCAGCGGAAGGATAAGATTGCCGAGGGTCTGCAACGGGTTGGTGCGTGAGACGATTTCAACCGGCATCGGCTCCCGCGTTGTCGCTTCGGGTGCTGAAGCGTCTTGGCTTTCAACGGCCCGCACCTGTATTTCGGCTCCAACTTTTTCAACCACCTTGCTCAGATGATCCAGCACTCCATTTCCGGAGCCCGCCTGAGCGAGCAGTTGGACCTTGCTCACAATGTTGCGCTGATATGTGGGAATGTTTTCGGCAAGGTTTGCTACCTGAGTAGCGACGACGAAACTGAAAAGAGCGATCGCGCAGAAAGCCGACAAGACAGCAAGAATGACCGCCAGAATTTTAGGGATCGACCGCTTGCGCAGGAATGACACGATGGGTGCAAGGGTAAAAGAGAGAAGCAACGACAGGGCTAGAGGGACAAAAATCTCCTGTCCAACCCGCAGCAAAAACGCCACTCCAATCAAGATAAGGATGGTTTTACCGGACAACGCGGTGCTCGGAATAGCGTCAGCTTTGTAATCAACCGCCGCTGATCGTACCGGGACTATTGTCTTCGGAAATTCCATTGTCTTTCCCTGCAATTAATCCTCGTTCACAACGCGGACCAAGGCGACAAAGGGCACCCGCAGATGTGCGATAGCTTTGGCGAGAAGGTCTTAAGTGCGTGAGGCGCAATCAGCGTGAATGCTGCATGCGAAACGATAAACGTGCGTCTTTGAATACAGTTCCTTTATATATTCGCGAAGGCATATAGACGCCGGCAGTAATGAGATACACTAACATGGCAGCACTTCGTAAATTGCCGTGAGAACGATAGGCGACGTTTCCGTCCCACATCAAGCTTTGGAAAACTTTTTCCATCATCACAATCATGAAGCTTTGATCTTTTCGCGAAGCCGTGCGACCACTATTTTTAGCAACGTAAACTGGCAGGCCATTGAAAAGCATTGGTGAACGGGATCAGTCAGAAAAGCCTAAGGTACGCATTCAAGTGAAAATCGATCAACAAACGACGCGGGCGATGAACCGTCGTCTGATCCTTAACCTCATCAGGCGTGAAGAGCAGCTCAGCCGCGCGGATGTCGCGGCGGCGACAGGTTTGAGTCCGGCGGCGGTGACTTTCGTGGTCAGTGATCTGATTTCAGAAGGTTACCTTATTGAGGGCAAGACGATACCCGGCGGTGGAGGGCGTCGACCGATTCCGCTTGAGATCAATTATGCCGGACACCTCGCCATCGGTATCAAAATGAATGTCGGCAGTCTGGAATGTGTGCTGACCGATCTTTCCACTGCAACGCTCTCGTCCCTGACCATCGAGTTCAAAAATCCTTCTCCCCAATCGGTTCTCGACGCGGCTGAAAAAGCCGTGACACGATTGCAGCGTCTGGCGCCGGAAGGGGCGGGTCTGCTGACCGGTGTCGGTTTTTCCATGCCAGGCACAATCGATGCGGAGAAAGGCATCTGCATCAAGAGCCACCGCTTTTTCTGGGAAGATGTCCCGTTCGCCAGTATGTTGCAGGAACGGGTCAACGTCCCCGTCTGGATGGAGGATGACACGCTGGCCTTTGCGCTGGCGCAACATCTTTTCGGTCTCGGGCGGCAGCATCGCGTGTTTACGGCGGTGGCAATCGGGGTCGGCATCGGTTGTGCGACGGTAGTGGACGGAAAAGTGCAACGGGGCGCGCATGGGCACGCGGGCAAGATTGGTCATTCGATGCACCACCCTGACGGACCCTTATGCGAGTGCGGTCGGCATGGCTGTCTTCAGGCTTTTTATTCCGAGCCTGCCATCCTTGAGCGTTGGCGTCAGGCCAGAGGCAAAGACGGTTATGTGGACCGTTACGCGATGAAGGAAGCCGCGCTACAGGGTGATCCTGTTGCCAGAGACATTCTGCAGGAAGCAGGTGCGGCCATCGGCCTGCATCTGGCGCGCATGGTAGATATTGTCGACCCCGAAATCATCATTGTCGGCGGTGAAGCGGTGAGTTTCGGCGATCTGCTGTTTGATCCGATGCGAAAGGCGCTTGAGCTTAATTGTTTCACGCCGCCACCTGCACTGGTGCCGGATGAGAGAGACAATTTCTGGAGCAGCGGTGCGGCGGCCTTGGCAACGCAGGGCCTGTTCAATTTCGAGATGACGACGCCCGCCTTTCCCGCATAACAAAGCGGCGAAGGTGCTTGTGACAACTTCGCCGCTCGTTTCGGGGGATTTACACCCCCCTCTGGGAGAACCTTATGGGCTTGGGTCAGCCAAGCTCTATAACGAGGCAGCCATAGGCTTCGAGCGTATGCTCACCGGAGACGTCGGTGCCGGTCAGCAAATCCTTGCCTGACGCAAGATTGCTGAGCTTCTGTTCGGTCTCAAGCGTGTTCAGAACGAACAGCAGCTTGCGGTCCTCTGCCGTGCGCATCACCACTTCCACGCCTTCCGGCAAATCCGCGATCAGCGGCTCGATATCGGCTTTTGCCAGCACGACCTCGTCCAATACATCCACAAGTTTATCGGTGAGGTAGGTTGCGAGATAGATGACCTGACCCTTGCCGACCTTGCGGAGCGTGGCTGCCGCACGGCCCTTTGCAAAGCGGTTGGACCATGTGGCGATGGTTTCGACGTCGCTGTCGAGTTCCAGCAGCTCGTAGAGATGCTCCGCCTCGATGGTGCGTCCACCGATGTCGATCGTATATTTGCGGAAGGCCGAGGAGGAAGGGAGAATGTGTGTGGGTACATAATGACCGTCCTCTACGCCCTTCTTCTGGAAGAGGCCGTCGCCGTCCTTCGCCGTGATGCGCCCGAATTCTTCAACGCGAACGCCGCAGAGTTTGGCGAGTGCACCGCCCGGTGCAAGTTCGCGGATGATGTGGTTGTTGATGTCGCGTGTGCCGGTCATGGCGCCGACGATCAGCGTGCCACCGGCCTCGACAAAGGCCTCGACATTGGCGGTCCATTCCTGGTTCCACATGACCCAATGGGGAATGTAGAGCGCCTTTAGACGGGACAGATCGTCTTCGGGATGGATGAAACCACAGGAAATACCGCGCTCATAGCAATGGCGGTGCAGAAGCGTGGCGTCGTCCTGCGGGGATGGCAGGCCAATGGGGTAGGTCTTGTGCGCTTCCTGATTGTCGAAGTCCGCACCGGCAATGCCAAGGTCCATATGCACGGATGTGCCGAGCAGCTTGTCCTTGATCTTGGCTATATCGCGAGCGAACTGCTTTGCTTCCTCGAAACGGCGCCGCCCGACATCATCGTGGTCGATCAGGCCCATCCAGTAGATTTCCGCACCGAAATGCGCAGGACGCCAGCGGAAGAACATCAGGCCATCGGCCCCACGCGAGACGGATGACAGTGCCATGCGCCGCATTTCGCCCGGTTCCGGCGTCATGGTGGTGAAGGCTGGCTGGCTGCCCAAGCCAGACGCCTGTTCTGGCACGATGAAGTTGCCGGTATAGCTGCGGCAAAGATCGAGCTTCAATGCCTGCGTGGCACCATGTCCACCGTTGCGACGAAACTCGTCATAGAGCATCGGGTAGATATCGAAGCCAATGAAATCGAGGTCTTGGCCGAACTCACCACGGAAATCGATGTCGGTGAGATTGCCGAGATTGTGGAAGATGAACAAGTCGGGGTTCGTCGCGCGCAGGATTTCCACCTGATCGCGCTGGAACGTCGCAGTCGCCGTGGCCAGAAAGCGATGATAATCCTGCACATGGCCGGGGCTGAGATAGGAAGGGGCCATCGGGTAAGGCAGCACGACCTGATCGAAATTATCGTAGGATGTCGCCCAGAAATGGCCGCCCCATGCGAAGTTCAGCGCGTCGATGCTCTCATACTTGTGGCGCAGGAAATTGCGGAACGCCAGCGTTGCGGAATCGGAGAAGGATTCCGACTCTGTGGTATTCAGTTCATTGTCCGTCTGCCAGCCGATGACGTAAGGATTGTCCTTGTAATGCTCGGCCATCGCCTTGGTAATGCGGCGGCCGTGCTGGCGCAGCACCGGGCTGGTGGTATCGCCATGCTGGCGCGAGCCGTGGCTTGCGCGACGCCCCTTGCGATCGACACGCAGGATTTCGGGATAATTCATGCTCATCCAGCGGGGAGGTGTTGCTGTGGGTGTGCACAGAATGGTGTTGATGCCGGTCTTGCCAAGGCCTTCGATGGCACGGTCGAACAGATCGAAATCGAACTTGCCCTCATAGGGCTCCCAGATGTGCCATGCGAATTCACCCATGCGCACGGCATTGAAGCCCGCTTCCTTCATCCGGTCGGCATCGCGCTGCCAGTAGCTTTCGTCCACATGCTCAGGATAATGCGGCACACCGAGCAAAAAATCGTCAAGGTTAAGGGTGCGCCAGGCCGATAGCGGCGCAGGTTTCGTCCGTTTCATCGTGGAAACTCCAGTTTTACTTTTTGGTCACAGGCTTGGGAAGTGTGAGCGTTTTGCCATCGGGGCCGAAGAGGTAGCAGTCATCAAGGGAAAACCCGACGCGGATGGATGAGCCGACATCGAAGGGCACGACCTTGCCGAGCTGGATCGTGACATTGTGCGTGCCGGTGTCGGAGCCGACAGCCATCAGCGGTGAGGCATCGGCATGGACAATGGTTTCACGGCCCAGATGCTCGACAAGTCGTACCTTCGCGTCGAAAGTTACGAGCGAAGCGTCGGCATCCTGCGTGTGCAGCCGCTCTGGCCGCACGCCCAGCGTTACCGTGTCACCTGCCTTCACCGACGCGTCGCCGTTCAGGGGGACGCGCAGTTCTTCAAGACCGGCAAAGGAGACGACTGCAACGCCTTGCTCGGCTCTGATGACCTTGCCTTCGAAGAAGTTCATGCGCGGCGCGCCGAGAAAGCCCGCAACGAAATGGTTCTTCGGGTTGGCGTAAAGCTCCAGCGGAGAGCCGACCTGCTCGATCTCACCCTTGTTGAGAACGACGATGCGGCTGGCCATGGTCATGGCTTCCACCTGATCATGGGTCACATAGATCATCGTCGAGCCGAGTTCGGCATGCAGGGTCGATAGTTCGACGCGCATCTGGGTGCGCAGGGCAGCGTCGAGGTTCGACAGCGGCTCATCGAACAGGAACACTTCCGGCGAACGGGTGATCGCCCGACCAATGGCCACGCGCTGGCGCTGGCCGCCGGACAATTGCTTCGGCAATTTGTCGAGCTGTTCGGTGATGCGCAAAATACCGGCGGCGCGTTTCACCGCCGCATCGATTTCCGCTTTCGGGCGCTTTGCCATGCGCAGGCCAAAACCCATGTTTTCGGCAACGGTCATGTGCGGATAAAGCGCGTAGGATTGGAACACCATGGCGATGCCGCGATCACCCGGTTCTTCCTTGGTTACATCCCGGCCATTGATCATCAGTTTGCCGGAGGAAATCGTCTCCAGACCGGCAATGGTCTTCAGCAGCGTGGACTTGCCGCAGCCGGAGGGACCGACCATGACGATGAACTCGCCTTTTTCGATGGTCAGGTTGATGTTCTTCAAGGCGTGGAAGCTGGTGTAATGCTTCTGGACGTTGAGGATTTCGACGCTGCTCATGTCAGTCGTATCCTTGCTGCTCGGTGAGAGTGGGTTGGTGCGGCGTGCGGAGGCGGTCATCCTTTGACGGCTCCCATGGTCAGGCCGGAAACGAAGTGCTTCTGCATCAGGAAGAACATCACGACGGGCGGCACAGCGACGAAGATCGTTGCGGCCGACACGATGTTCCATGCCGAGACCCATTCGCCCTTGAGGTTGGAAAGGCCAGCGGTCACGGGCTTGATGGCATCGCTTTGCGTCAGCACCAGCGCCCAGAAATAATCGTTCCAGATGAAGGTGAAGGTGAGGATGGCAAGTGCCGCCAATGCAGGCCGCACCAGTGGCACGACGATATGGATCAGCGTTTGCCAGGGTGACGCACCTTCGGCGCGGGCTGCCTGAAACAGCTCATCGGGAAGGGCCGCGATGAAGTTGCGCATGAAGAGCGTCGCAAAGCCGGTCTGGAAGGCAATGTGGAATATCATCAGCGCCCAGTAGGTATCGTAGAGTCCGGCCCACACCATCAGATCGCGGATCGGGATCATCATCACCTGTTGCGGCAGAAAGTTGCCGCCGACGAACAGCGTGAACAGCACCATCGAACCACGAAAGCGGTAGCGCGAGAGCACATAGCCGGTCAGCGTCGAGAAGATCAGCACCATGATCACCGAGGGAATGGTGATGATCATGCTGTTGGCGAAGTAGCGCAGCATCTTCGTCTGCTGGAACACGGCAACATAATTGTCGGTGAGGCTGAACTTTGTCGGCCAGCCCCAGTAGTTGCCTGCCATGACATCATCGAACGACCGGAAGGATGTCATGATGACGGCGAACAGTGGCAGGAGCCAGAGCGCGAGGATCACGCAGACCATGGCCATATAGGCAATGCGAGCGGCGGGTTTGTTTTCGGGAATAGGACGTGGATACATCAGATCACGCTCCCTTCTCGGCCTTAACGAGGCCGCGCAGATACCATGCGATGAATATGGACATGATGAGGAAAAGGACCGTCGCAATCGCCGCGCCATAGCCGAAGCGGTATGAGAAGATCGACTGCTCGTACATTTGGTAAGCCAGCACGGTGGATGAACCAAATGGGCCACCCGCAGTCATGACGGAAATCGCATCGAAGGAGCGCAGCGCGCCGACAACCGTAATAGCGACCGCGATGAAAGCGACCTGCGTCAGTTGTGGCAAAACGATATGCCGCAACATCGGCCAGCCGCGCGCGCCATCGACCCGTCCCGCGCCGATCATTTCCTCATCGAGATTGTTGAGCCCAGCCAGGAAAAGCACCATGCAGAAGGCCACCTGCGGCCACAGTGCCGCGATGACGACGGCGAAGGTCACGAGGTTTTCGTCGGACAAAAGTGCCGGTGCCGTGGCTCCAAAGGCCTGATATATGATGGCCAAAAGGCCGAAAGTCGGATCGTAGAACCAGCCGAAAATAACGCCGACCGTGACCGCCGCCAGCACCAGCGGCATGAAAAACAGCGACTTGACGATGCGCATGCCGGCGATCTTCTGGTTCACCAGAAGCGCAATTGCCAGACCCATGGGTGGCGCCAGTAGGAACATGACCAGCCAGATCGCATTGTTTTTCAACGAGATGTAAAACTGCGGATCATCGATCAGCTCGGCATAGTTCGCCAGGCCGACCCAGGTTTTCGCCCCCATACCGTCCCATTCATGAAAGGAAATCCAGAACGTCTCGATCGACGATGCGACGATGACGACCAGAAAAAGGATTAGACCCGGCGCAAGAAGAAGCGCAGGCGTCAGCCAGTTGCGATGGCGGCGCCACCAGATAGACATGAGACCATCCTGTCGATGAGGAGGGGAGGCGTCACCGCCTCCCGTTTGGTGTTCAGGCGGAACTTAGCCGTGGATGCGCTGGCGCGTCCGCTCGATCTGCGTGAGAATCTGCTCACGGCGATCCGGCTTGACCATGAATTCCTGGAAGCCCTTGAGGCCTGCCAGTGCCAGATCCGGGTCGCTGTCACGGTCGTAATATTGCGCTGTGCCCTTCACCTTCTTCATCTCCTCGACCGCCATTTTCAGGATCGGATCGTCACCGATCGTGCAGTCGCTGCGGGCAGGCACATTGCCTTCCGGGGAGAGATAGGCGCTGAGATTTTCCGGCTTGTAGAAGAAGGCGAGGAATTCGCGCGCCAATTCCTTGTTTTTCGAACCGGATGGCATGTGGATCGAATCCACCGAGAAATCCTCGAACTGCTCGACGCCTGCCTTGATGGTCGGGAAGGGCGCGAAGCGCACATGCTGAAGGTCTTCCGGCGGGAAGGCGTATTTGATGAAATTGCCGAGATCCATCATCGCTGCCTTCTTCTGGACCAGCGAGGCGGCTGCGGGGTCCCACGCGAAGGAGGTGCCGTTTGGCGTGAAGAAATCAGCCTTGATCAGCTGTTCCCACTTGTCGAACACTTCTGTGAGCGACGGATCGGTGTATTTCACCTTGCCTGCCATAAGGTCCATATGGTGCTGAAGACCGTTGATGCGCAGGTTCATATGGTCGAACCATCCGCCGCAAGGCCACTGGTCCTTGGTGCCCATGCTCATCGGAATGATACCGGCTTTCTTGGACTGTTCGGCCAGTGTGAAGAAGTCATCGAATGTTTTGGGAACGCTCAGACCGAACTGGTCGAACGTATCCTGACGATAGTAGAGACCCCATAGAATCCCACCGGTCGGCAGCCCATATTGCTTGCCATCTACGGTAACCGAGCCGAGCGTCGCGCCGAGAACATCGGCATATTTTTCGCGCTGAACCAGATCGGAGATGTCCTCGAACAGGCCCTTTTCCACGAAGCTGCGCATGCGGCTGCCGGAAAACCAGAAGCAGACATCCGGCGGGCTTGCCACGAGATAATTGCGAATGGCGGTCTTATGCGCCTCGTGATCCATATTGTTGACGGTC
The DNA here is from genome assembly GCF_040427045.1 of Agrobacterium vacciniicorymbosi. Lineage (NCBI taxonomy): Bacteria > Pseudomonadati > Pseudomonadota > Alphaproteobacteria > Hyphomicrobiales > Rhizobiaceae > Agrobacterium > Agrobacterium vacciniicorymbosi. Next base: position 84,465 of record NZ_JBETMF010000007.1, on the reverse strand, counting down.
ACGGTTACGCCATTGGCATCACCAAACGCCTTGGCAATGCTCTCCAACGCCTTGCGCTGATCCGCATTGCCACGGTTTGAAATGATGGTTAGTTGTTTGCTCTGCGCAATGGCCGGTGCCGAGAGCGCGGCGGAAGCAATGGCTGCGCCCGTACCCTGAAGAAAGCGACGACGAGACGTCGGCAGAAACTGCAGTGTCGAATTCATATGTGATCTCCTCCTGCCAGGGTCCCACGACCTGACGCGAGGCTATAAAAATCAAAAAAGTACCCGTCGGTCAATAATTAATTTAATAAATAAACAAACTTAGTGCTCAAGATCGGCAGCCGCTCGGGCGTTACGGACAAATAACTGGAGACGTTTTTTAACTCTACCGCTGATGGCCTTTTAAAGCCGTAGCAATATTGGGTCGTCCGCATTTGCCTTAACATTCAACACTCCATCACCATCACGTTATTGCGCAGTGCAGCGTCAAAAAAGTATCAGCTTAAACTCCGCGATGATGTAGATGCGCAGGAAAATCAGTGCTTAATATCCTCCCGTTGACTGAATATGCGAAATCGGAGGTTTGCATTTTTGGTCAGTCGTTTTTCGCGCTCGGTAGGAGGAGACGCTGTGCAACCCGATCTGGAACTCGTCCATATCCGCAAAGGCGAATCCTTTGCCGCATGGACGCATGGCTATCCATTTCGCACCGTTCGCTGGCACTATCATCCTGAATACGAGATACATTTGGTCGTAGCGACCTCTGGCCGCTTCTATATCGGCGATCATATAGGCCGCTTTGAACCGGGGCAGTTGATCGTTACCGGCCCCAACCTGCCACAAAACTGGATTTCCGAGATTGAGCCGGATGAGATTGTGCCTGCGCGCTCACTGATCATCCAGTTCCCTCAGAAGTTCGTCGAGGACAGCATTGGCAGCATGGTGGAGATGGAGGCAATTTCTCCGCTGTTGGAGCGTAGTCGCCGTGGCTTGTTGTTCGACAAGGGCACCAGCGATGCGGTGCGACCGCTGATCGAGACGCTGATTGAAACACGCGGTCTCAAGCGATTGGCCCTGTTCTGGGAAATACTCGATGTGCTGGCCACCGCGCCGGAACCGGAAGTTCTGGCCAGCTTGAGTTATGAACTCGATCTGTCGAACATCCATGAATGCGGTGTCAACCGCGCGATCGCCTATCTGCGCGAACATTTGACCGACGACATTGATGAGCGCGATCTGGCCGAGATGGTCGGCCACAGCCCAAGTTCGTTTTCTCGGGCCTTCAAACGGCACACCGGTACGACATTGGTTCGCTACCGCAATCAACTCCGGGTCGATCTCGCCTGCCTGGCGCTGTTGACCCGGCCCGAAACGAAAATTGCCGAAATTTGCTACGAGATCGGCTTTTCGAATTTGTCTAACTTCAACCGGCATTTTCAGAAACTGAAGGGAATGCCGCCCTCGCAATTCCGCGCCACTTTCAACGCCAACGGAGCCTTCAAAGCCGCGGGATAAACGAAACATGTCCATACCCCCTTCGCGGGGAACAGCAATTCGGGAAGCGTGGTGCTTTCCGGAAACGGACAGGCTTTGCCTGTCGTCGTCCAAAGGGAGGAAACCGGGATGAAAAAGACACTGACCGCGTTGTCGATTGCCGTAGCTACACTGGCGGCAAGTTCGGCTCTTGCGCAGGATGCCAAGCTCAAGATCGGCATGACCTTTCAGGAAATGAACAATCCGTATTTCGTATCGATGAAGGAAGCGCTGGATGAGGCAGCCAAATCCATCGGTGCACAGGTGATCGTCACCGATGCCGCACATGACGTCGCCAAGCAGATTTCCGATGTTGAGGACATGCTGCAGCAGAAAATCGACATCCTGCTTCTCAACCCAACCGACTCCGCTGGCGTTGAAGCTGCAGTGCAGGCGGCGAAGGCGCAGAACGTCATTGTCGTTGCAGTGGATGCCAATGCCAACGGTCCGGTTGATACGTTCGTCGGATCGAAAAACAAGGATGCCGGTTACCAGTCATGCCAGGCACTCGGCAAGGCCATTAACGGGGAGGGTGAAGTTGCGATCCTCGACGGCATCCCTGTCGTGCCGATCCTGCAGCGTGTCGAAGGCTGCAAGGAAGCCCTTGCCGAATTCAAGGGTATCAAGCTGGTCGATACACAAAACGGCCGTCAGGACCGCTCGGTCGCTCTCGGAGTCGTCGAAAACATGTTGCAATCGCGTCCTAACCTGAAGGGTATCTTCTCCGTCAATGACGGCGGCGCGATGGGCGCTCTGGCCGCCATTCAGGGTTCTGGCCGTGACGTCAAGCTGACCTCGGTCGATGGCGCACCGGAGGCCGTCAAGGCTATCGCCGATGGCACGCAGTTCGTTCAGACCACGGCACAGTTCCCACGCGACCAGGTGCGTGTCGGCCTTGCCATGGCGCTTGCCCAGAAGTGGGGTGCGCGTGTGGTGCCGAAGGAAGTCCCAATCGATGTGCGCCCTGTCACCAAGGAAAACGCTGCCGATTTCAGCTGGTAAGCGCCTCCCGAGCGTCACCCTCGCCATAAGGCGGGGGTGATCCCTATCCATTCAATTGCGGGAGGAAACGATGCTCGAACTCAGAGGCATCAAGAAAAGCTTCGGCAAAATCGAGGTTTTGCACGGCGTCGATCTCACCGTGCAGGCGGGCGAAGTTCATGCTCTCCTGGGCGAAAACGGTGCCGGTAAATCGACGTTGATGAAAATCCTGTGCGGTATTCTCAAGCCCAGCGAAGGCGAAATCCGGATCAATGGTGAGATACGCCAGTTCGCCGACTACAACGAGGCCATCGATGCAGGCATCGGCGTCGTTTTTCAGGAGTTTTCGCTGGTTCCCTATCTGAACGCGGTCGAAAACATGTTTCTGGCGCGCGAACTCGTCAATGGCCTCGGTTTCATGAAGCGCGCCGCTATGCGCAAGCGTGCTGGCGATATCATGAAGCAGCTTGGCATCGCCATTCCGCTGGGCGTACCTATTCGCAGCCTTTCTGTCGCGGAACAGCAATTCGTTGAAATTGCCAAGGCACTGGCGCTCGACGCCCGTATCCTTGTGCTGGACGAGCCGACGGCGACGCTGACGCCTGCCGAAGTCGAGCACCTTTTCCGGGTGATGAGAAGCCTTCGCGCGCAGGGCGTTGCCATCATCTTCATCTCGCATCACCTGGAGGAAATCTTCGAGATATGCGACCGCATCACCGTGCTTCGCGATGGAGAATATGTCGCTTCCTGCGATGTTACCGAGGTGGATCAGTCGCGGCTTGTCGAGATGATGGTTGGACGCCGGATCGAGAACAGTTTTCCGCCAAAGCCAGTCGTCTCTGCCGACGCCAATGTCGTTCTCGATGTCGAGGAAGTCCAGCTCGCTAAAGGCGGCCCTGTTTCCAGTTTCCAATTGCGGGCAGGGGAAATTTTAGGTTTTGCCGGTCTGGTAGGCTCCGGTCGAACGGAAACGGCGCTGGCCATGCTTGGAGCCTATCCCGCCGCGCGCTGCAGGCTGCGGATGAATGGCGTGGAGATACGCTTTGCCGACCCTTCCGAAGCGCTGGCTGCCGGTATCGGTCTTCTGCCCGAAAGCCGTAAGGAACAGGGGCTGATCACCAGTTTCCCCATTCTGCATAACGTCTCGCTCAACAATTACGGCAAATATCTTCTTGGCCATTTCTTCATCAACCGCAGCCGCGAGCTACGCGATACACGCGCGGCGATGCAGAGCGTGCGCGTTAAGGCGCCAAACCCGCATGTACGTGTCGATACTCTCTCAGGCGGTAATCAGCAGAAGGTCGTGATCGCGCGCTGGATCAACCACAATATGAAAGTGCTGATCTTTGACGAGCCGACACGCGGTATCGATGTCGGGGCCAAAACCGAGATTTACCAGCTCATGCGCGATTTCACCGCGCGCGGCTATTCCATCATCATGATTTCGTCGGAGCTGCCGGAAGTGATCGGCATGTCCGACAGAGTCTGCGTTTTCCGCTCGGGAGGCATCGTCGCGACCGTGGAAGGCGACGCAATCACCTCCGAAGAGGTAATGACCCACGCAACAACCGGGAGAACACGACATGTCGCATGATGCGGACGCTATTACCGGCGCTCAGGCAGAGGCCGCGACGCCAATCTGGAAATCGATCATCCATTCGCCGCTGGCATTGCCACTGGCAGGGTTGATTGTTGTCTCATTGCTGATGGGTTTTGCCTCGGACAACTTCTTTTCCGTTTCGAACATTCTCAATGTTTTGAGACAGGTATCCATCGTCGCCATTCTTGCCGTCGGCATGACCTTCGTTATCCTGACAGGCGGCATCGATCTTTCTGTCGGTGCGGTCATGGCGCTGGCGGGCACGATTGCGGCTGGGCTTATGGTGCATTTCGGCATGCCGGGCTGGGCTGGTTTGCTCGCCGGTGTCGCTCTAGCTATCGGGCTTGGGCTGTTCAACGGTATTCTTGTTGCCTGGGGTCGGATGCCAGCCATCATCGTTACCCTTGCCGCGATGGGCATCGCCCGCGGTGCAGGCCTGATCTATTCGGGCGGCTATCCCGTCTCCGGTTTGCCCTCGTGGATTTCCTGGTTCGGCGTTGGTCGCATCGGTATCATTCCAGTGCCGGTGATTGCCATGGTCATCGTTTATGCACTGGCTTGGGTCCTGCTGGAACGCACCGCCTTCGGACGCCACGTCTATGCCATCGGCGGCAATGAAACGGCTGCGAAACTCTCAGGCGTCAAAACCGGGCGTATCAAGCTTGCCGTCTACGCCCTCTCAGGGCTCACTGCTGGCCTCGCCGCCATCATCCTGACCGGTCGCCTGATGTCTGGCCAGCCCAATGCGGGTGTTGGTTTCGAACTGGATGCCATCGCCGCCGTCGTTCTTGGCGGTACGGCGATTGCAGGCGGGCGCGGCTCGATCCTCGGGACGCTGATCGGCGCGGTGCTGCTCGGCATTCTCAACAACGGCCTGAATCTCATGGGCATCAACCCCTATCTGCAGGACATCATCCGCGGTTTCATCATCCTTCTCGCCATCTATATCGCGCGCGAATGGCGCTGACCTAAAACCTCCCAACCATACATCACAGGAGAAACCAAATGGCTCAATCACTGGAAGGCAAAATTGCCGTCATCACCGGCGCTGCCTCGGGCATCGGACTAGCGACCACCGAAAAGCTGCTGGAAAATGGCTGCACCGTGGTCATGGTCGACTGGAACGAGAAGGCGCTGAATGAGCTTGTCGCCAAGCTCGGCAAAAACGCCATTCCTCAGGTCACTAACCTGCTTGATGCGGAAAGCTGCGCCGCAATGGTGCCGGAGATCCTCGCGAAGGTCGATCACATCGACATCCTCTATTGCAACGCTGGCACCTATATCGGTGGCGATCTCACCGAAACAACAGCCGAAGAGATTGACCGTATGCTCAATCTCAATATCAACGCTGTCATGAAGAACGTTCATGCCGTCGTGCCGCATATGAGCGAACGCAAGACCGGCGACATCATCGTCACCAGTTCGATTGCTGGGCATTACCCGACCCATTGGGAGCCGGTCTATGCTGGCTCCAAATGGGCTGTCACCTGCTTCGTTCAGACCATGCGCCGCCAGATGATTCCGCATGGGGTGCGCGTCTCTCAGGTTTCTCCGGGCCCTGTGCTGTCGGCACTACTGGCAGATTGGCCGGAAGAAAATCTTCGCAAGGCAAAGGAGTCGGGCAGCATCATTGAACCGTCGGAAGTCGCTGATGCTGTGGAATATATTCTGACACGCAATCGGAATGTGACGATCCGCGATATGCTGGTGTTGCCGACCAATTTTGACCGCGTCTAAACGGATAAAGGCGTCGTCGCGCCTGGTCTTCGGACATGGCGCGACGAGTTTAATAAGTGGAGGATGTCATGGACGGATTTTTTATTGGCGTTGATGTCGGCACCGCGTCCGCGCGGGCCGGGGTCTTCGATGCTGTCGGCACGTTGCTGGCCTCTGCCAAGCATGACATCCTGATATTCCGCGACGACAGTGGCCACGTAGAGCAATCGAGCGCGCAAATATGGGACGCTGTCTGCGCTGCGGTTCGCGATGCCGTCGCCTCTGCTAGCATTGATCCGGCTTACGTTGCCGGGCTGGGTTTCGATGCAACCTGCTCGCTGGTGGTCGAGGGTGCCGCTGGCGGTGTCGGCGATCTGCAGCACCCGGAACGCGACATTATCGTCTGGATGGACCATCGCGCGATCGAGCAGGCCCGACGGATCAACGCGATGGGCCATACCGTCCTGTCCTATGTTGGTGGCGTCATCTCGCCGGAAATGCAAACACCGAAACTGCTCTGGCTGAAAGAAAACCGACCTGACATTTATTCAAGCGCCCGGAATTTCTTTGATCTGACCGACTTCCTGACCTGGAAAGCGACTGATGCTTTGGAGCGCTCATCCTGCACGGTCACCTGCAAATGGACTTATCTCGCTCATGAGGATCGCTGGGACGAAAGCTACTTCGAAGCCATTGGGCTGGACGATCTCGCCGCAGACGGCTTCAGACGCATCGGGGAGCGCATCGTTCCTCCCGGCACTCCACTTGGCGCGGGCCTGACCCTTGAGGCGGCGCAAGAGATGGGTTTGCGACCCGGCATTGCCGTCGCCGCAGGGCTGATCGATGCGCATGCGGGTGGCATCGGCACCGTGGCAGCGCGAGGCGGAGCAGAAAACCCCGCCGCCTGCCTCGGTTATGTCTTTGGCACGTCGTCCTGCACCATGACCACGACGTCAGAACCAATTTCCGTGCCGGGAGTCTGGGGGCCGTATTACTCCGCCATGGTGCCCGGCATGTGGCTCAACGAAGGTGGCCAGTCTGCTGCTGGCGCGGCAATCGACCAGTTGCTGAGCCTGCATCCCTACGCAGAAAAGGCACAGGAGGAGGCCGCGCGCGAGGGCTTAGGTCTGCCGCAATGGCTGGCTGCGCGCGCACTGGCCTCGGTTGACGACCCATCACAAGCGGTGTTTCTTGCTGGTCAGTTGAACGTCGTTCCCGAGTTTCTCGGTAATCGCGCACCCTTCGCCGATCCCTCAGCGCGTGCGGTCGTTATGGGGTTGGGAATGGAAACCGGTCCCGAAAATCTGGTGGCGCTGTATATCGCAGGCCTTTGCGGTCTCGGCTACGGCCTGCGCCAGATCATCGACACGCAGGCAGAACATGGTGTTTCTGTTTCCTCGATTTCGGTATCGGGCGGTGCCGGAACCCACAAGCTGACCCGCCAGATTCTGGCGGATGCCACTGGCATTGCTGTTGAGGTGACGGCGTGCCCAGAGCCGGTTCTACTCGGCTCTGCCATGCTGGCCGCCGTTGCGGCGAGAACCTATCCCGATTTACAGGCAGCCATGCCCGCCATGTCGAGCCTTGCCGGTCGAAGCGAGCCAGCCTCTGGACCCGCCCGGGCCCTGCATGAGGCACGCTACAAGGCCTTTCTTAAAATTCAAAACCTTGCGCGCGAGGTGCGCGATGACATCGAGCCATTGTTGAGAGCAGGCTCGCACTAACCCGCCGCAACTAGCGCATATCTGGAGGAGACATCATGCAGTTTTCAGGCAAATCCGTCATCATCACCGGCGCCGGCAAAGGGATTGGCCGCGCCTGTGCCAAAATCATGGCGGAGCGAGGGGCTGAAGTCGTCGCTCTCAGCCGCACCGCCTCCGATCTCGACAGTCTGCGCGCTGAAATCGGCGGTCGCTCGGTTGTCGTTGACCTCGCCGATCCGGCAGCGACGCGCCGGGCCATGGCGCAGGCAGGAACAGCGGATTTCCTCATCAACAGTGCTGGCATCAATGTGTTGGAAACGAGTTTCGACATGACGGAAGAGGGCTACGAGGCCGTCATGGGCATCAACTTGCGCGCAGCCCTCATCACCTGCCAGGAGTTTGGCCGCGCGCGTGTTGCCGCTGGCGGCGGCGGGGCTATCGTCAACATCACCTCCATCGCCGGGCACCGCGGGTTCGCCGAGCATCTCTGCTACGCCGCCTCAAAAGCAGGGCTGGAAGGTGCAACGCGCGTCTTCGCCAAAGAATTCGGCCCGCACGGCATCCGCGTCAACGCCGTCGCGCCGACCATAACACTCACCGAACTCGCAATGGCCGCCTGGAGCGATCCGGTCAAGTCGCAGCCGATGATGGTACGCCACCCAGTCGGCCGCTTCGCCGAGGTTGAAGACGTCGCGCGCACGATCGCCGCGCTGCTTTCGCCAGATACGGCGATGGTCAACGGCGCTGTCCTGAGCGTTGACGGGGGCTTTCTGGCCGTCTGACGGGATGGCCCTCAGATCGACGTCGCGATTCGATGTGGCCTTTTTTGGGCTAGCTTCATTGCTGAACCCGTTATAAAGATGATTATAATAATCATGTATTATGGCGCTTAGATCGAGGCAGTTGGTCGCGTTAGGCGACCGCAGCCGTCGAGTGAAGTCTGTTTATGAGTAGATCATTGCTGCACCTTTTGACGACGGAGGAAGAGGGCCGGTTGAACCGCTTTTTCCGTCAACGCCTTCGAGACCGAGAAGACGCAGCCGACGCAATGCAGGAGACCGCTTTACGCGCATTGCAGGTCTCGCAAGCGAACCTAATTGAAAACCCGAGGGCGTATCTTTTTCAGATCGCAAAATCTGTTGCACGATTAACCATCATTCGGCAGTCGCGTGACCGTACGCTGTCGACCCCCTTGGAAAACGGTCTTGCCATACCCTGTGAGAGGCCGGATCAAGAGCAAATTGTCGCGGGACGCCAACATCTTATTATCATGGCGCGCGAGATTGAGAGTTTGCCAAAACGCTGCCAGCAGGTTTTCGTGCTGAGCCGCATTCATGGATTTTCCAATGGCGAAATCGCAGCCAGACTCGGCATATCCCGAAATATGGTGGAAAAGCACATCATAAAAGCCCTACTCCACTGCCGTGCAGCCCGCGCAAAAATAAATCTATGATAGAACGTCAGGCGCTCGTGTCTTTCTCACTCTTTATATAAAGATGACACTTGATCCGATACGAGAACGGCGATCCTTCCATGCGCAAAAAACAAAGCGACCTACCCGACGATGGTCTTGCCGACGAGGCCGCCTTGTGGGTGGCGCGCATGCAGTCATCCGATGCGACGGAGGCGGATCACAGTGCGTTTCAACAATGGCTCGCATCGCATCCCTCGCATCCTTCGGCCTATGACGAGATGAAAAGCCTGTGGGGTGATATGCGCGATGTGCATATTCTCCTTCCTGTTGATCGAAAGGGCCTTGGATCTGGCCGCGCCGTTGCGATCACCCTCGGTGTCATCTGTCTTTTGGGTTTGGCAGCTCTGCTGTTCCAGCAGATCGGTGTGGTCGACCGTTTGCAGGCGGATTACTACACGGCTGTCGGTGAAACCCGTGTCGTTACCCTGGGAGACGGAACGCAGGTCGCGCTGAACACCGATGCGGCTATCCAGATTCGTTATACGGCGCGGGAGCGCCGCATCGTTCTTCTGCGTGGCGAGGCTTTCTTCGATGTGACGAAAAATCCGCAACGTCCCTTCATCGTCGATAGCGATGGATTGACGGCAAAAGCGCTTGGAACCCATTACTCCGTGCGGGCCGAAAACGGCTCGTTGCCGCAGGAAGTTCAGGTGGAGGAAGGTCAGGTCGAGGTGGCGACGCAAGCCGGTGCGGCACTGTTGGGCGCGGGCGATGTCGTTACACGCGACATCGATGGAAAGCTGCTTCGCTCCAAACAGGACGTTGCCAACAACACGGCCTGGCGCGAGGGTAAACTCGTTTTTTCCGGCCAGCCATTGCGTGAGGTTTTGAAAGTCCTTGAGCAGTATCGCCATGGCCGGATCGTGGTTCTGGATGAGCGGGCTGCGCGACTGAACGTTTCCGGCATCTTCGATCTCAAGGACACCGATCAGGCGCTTCGTATTCTGGAGGCCGATCTCCCTGTCGCGGTAACTAGGCTCTCCGGCATTATGGTTGTCGTCCGCTCCCAATAATTTTTTTGCAAAACCACGTCAGGATGTCGGGCCGCTTTTCACTCTAGGTCAGCAGAACGCATTGCGCCGTTGCGCAGTGAACTGCTGATCAGGTGTGGAAGGGACATGAAATGACTTTTGCGAAGAGGGTGCGTAAGCCGCTCTGGCTAACAACGACCGCGATGATTGGACTGTCGGTCGCGACTTTGTCTGGAGCGACATGCGCCAAGGCTCAAAATGTCGCTTCCGCACCCGCAGCAAACACATTGTCGGTTCCTGCCGGGCCGTTGGAAAGCGCCATTCTCACGCTTGGGCGTCAGGCCAACTTACGTATGCTTTACCCCTCCGCGATTACCAAGGGTAAAACGACATCAGGCGTCCGGGGACCTCTCAGCGTTTCTGCCGCAGTGACCCAGATTCTTGCCGGCTCCGGTTTGAGCTTTACGATCACCGGCGCCAACACCGTTCAAATTTTCGATCCTTCAATGTCGGGACATCAAACCGCAGCAAGCGCCAGTGGCTCCACGGTTCTGGAAACGATTGTCGTTCAGGGCGCTGGAGAAGATGGCGTTGCGGGCATCGCGCAGACCGATGGCTATGTTGCCAAATCGGGACGAACTGCCACCAAGACCGATACCCCGATTGCAGAAACGGCACAGTCCGTATCGATGGTCAGCCGCAAGCAACTGGACGATCTCAAACCACAGAACCTGACGGAAGCCGTCAGTTACACACCCGGTGTCCGCGCAGGCCAGTACGGTGCCGAACCGCGCTTCGATGCCTTCAAGGTTCGAGGCATCGATTTGACCACGACAGGCATCTTCCGTGATGGTTTGCGGCAGGTATCGAGCCCCAATGGCAGCGCCCGCCTTGAGCCTTATGGTGTCGAAGCCATATCCATTCTGCGTGGCCCTGCCGCGTCGATATACGGAGCCAGCAGCTCCGGTGGCATTGTGGATATCATCTCCAAGCGACCAACGGAGGAGACCCTTCGTGAAGTCGAGGTTCAATATGGCTCGTTCGGCAGAGTTCAGGCCGCTTTTGATCTCTCAGGTGCCGTTACCGAGGACAAAAGCGTTCTCTATCGGCTGACAGGCGTGGCACGCGACGCCCGCAATGAGGTGAGCGCTATCAAGGATGACAGGCTGTTCATTGCGCCAGCGATCACCTGGCAACCGGACGATGGCACCAAGCTGAACATCCTCGGCGAATATATGGACAGCACCACCGGCGGCACATGGGGATATATCAACAATTACGGTTCCAGCGGAACCTCGATCGGTGCCACGCCGGTATATGGCGGAGACAAGCGCTTCAATGACTTTGACCAGAAGCAATGGCGCATCGGTTACGAGTTCGAACACGAACTGAACGACAATGTCACCTTTTACAGCAAGGCGCGATATTCGGGGCTCTCTTCCGACCAGCAATGGGTTTTCGACAGCTATCCCGGGATCACCCTGGAGGATAATGACGGCATCTCCGCCGACAACTTCATAAAGGCAGAGTTCGACACCGGCCCGGCGAAACACACATTGGTGACCGGCGTGGATTTCAGTCACATGTCCTATACGTCCAAGCAGGGCAGTGGATCGCTGCCCTTCACGGACAGTTTCACCTATGTGCCGGACGTATCCCTTTTGCTGACGCAGCGCATGAACACCATCGGCATCTATGCGCAGGACCAGATCGAGATCGATGCATGGCGGCTGACGGCAGGCATTCGCCATGACTGGCTGGATACGGAATATCGCGCGCAGACAGTGGGCGGAGCCACGGCACCCAGCTACGAAGGTGATGACGCCAAAACCACGGGCCGGGCAAGTCTTGGTTATGTGTTCGACAACGGCATTATGCCCTATGTCAGTTACGGTACATCCTTCGTCGCCAATCCTGGTGTCATCATTACCACCGGCTCCGTCACCGGACAGGCCGTGCCCACGGAAGGCAAGCAATATGAGCTGGGCGTCAAATTTGCCCTTCCTGAATACAACGCTTTGTTCAGCGCTGCCTTCTTCAACATCGATCAGGATAATGCCACCGTCTATGAAACATCCTCGGGCCTGAACCTGCTGCGCCAGCTCGATCTGCGGTCACGCGGTATAGAACTGGAAGCCACCGCTTCGCTGGACAACGGCTGGAGCACCATCGCCGCCTATTCCTACAATGATGTGGAAATCACCCGGCTCACCCCGGAGACTTTGGGCAACCAACTGAATTCGACGCCCTACCATACCTTCTCCCTGTGGGCGGATTACGAGTTCCAGAGTGGCACCCTCGAAGGGCTCGGCATTGGTGCCGGTGTGCGGTATGTCGGCTCCAGCTTCGGGGACAATCAGCATACGCCTGTTCTCAACAATGAAGCCCGAACATTCGTCGATGCATCGCTGCGCTACGATCTCGGAAAAGCGATATCGTCGCTCGAAGGCGTCAAGTTGCAGGTCAACGCCACCAATCTGCTCAATGATGTCAAACAGGTCTGCACGACAGGTTTCTGCTACTATGACGAAGGCAGAAAAGTCGTTGCCAGCGTCAAGTATCGCTTTTGATGATGCGGCAAAATTTTGGACCTGAGAGGCCGTCGCCCATTGCCGTTTTCATGGCGGTGGGAGGTCTCTATATCGGGCAAAGCATCATCGGCGGATTGACGTTTCTCGGTCTTCCAGCCGTTTTAAGAATGGCTGGCCTTCCGCTCGACCAGATCGGTCTTCTTTATCTGGTCGTTCTGCCATGGGCGCTCAAATTTCTCTGGTCGCCCTATATAGAGCGTTACCGATTGCCAAGGGTGGGAAAAAACCGATCTCGGATCATCGTGGGTGCGGGTGTCGTCCTTTGCGCATGTGGGCTTGTGGTTCTTGCGTTCACGGGTCCATCATCGGTGATGATGGCAATTGCCATTCTGTTCGGGGTCGCAGTCGTCACAGCAACGGTCGACATCGCCTGTGACGGTTACGCAGTCGAAGCACTCGCCGCCGAACATCACGGCTGGGGTAACGCAGCTCAGGTGGGAGGTTCCTATCTCGGCTCCGCCATCGGCGCGGGCCTATTTCTTGTCCTTGTCGATTATTATGGGTGGCATACCGCGACATTGGTCATGGCGGGCCTTTTATTATTGCTGGCGTTGCCATTCGTTTTTGGGCCTGCCTCGAAAGCAAGAGTAGAGACCCGTAATAGCACACCCTCCGTTGTCTTGGCACTCAAGCGGCCTCAAATACGCAGCGGCCTCATGATTGCAGCGGTCTATGTCGCAGCCCAAAAATGGGGGCTGGCGATGCTCGGACCATTCCTTGTGGATTACGGCTTCGATCTGGCGACATTAGGGAAATCCAACGGAGCCGGTAGCATGATTGTCGGTTTCGGCGGTGCACTGCTTGGGGGGCTTCTCGTGCGTCTATATGGGCCATCGCGTGTGCTGACGCTGTCGATTGCTGCCCAAATCCTTCTGCTCTGCGCCTTCGCGTGGTTTAGCCTTCACCGTGAAACCGCGAATTGGATCGTCATGATGGTGGCTGTGACAAGCTCTTCTGGCGTCATGTCGATCGGTTTCGTTGCGCTTTACGCCTGTTTCATGGGCTGGTCCGACCCTCGGCAGGCGGGGGTCGATTTTACTCTGTTCCAGTGCATGGATGGAATCGTCAGCATGGGTGGCGGCATCGGTGCGGGTGCGATGGCGCAGCGCTTTGGCTATAACACGGCGTTCATCGTCGCCGCGGTTGTTTCGAGCTGCGCAATACCGATCATATCAATACTGTTACGCCGCCAGCGGCCCAGTCATTCAGTGAAGGATAAAAAACAATCAAGCTGAGCAAACTTTCAAAGCTACGTGGCGCCTGCTATGAGGCAGGACTCTGGTCTATTCAGAACGTTTTTGTACACCAAAGCAGAGGCAAAACTTAAAGCGATACTTGAACAGCTGTGGGCAAGAGACGATTAGCAAAGAGCGAGGGCTGGTCTAGCGTCGTGAGTGACTCATACCCCAAAAGAAGCCGATAAGCGTGGCGAGCCCCACTGCCTGCATAGGTCTCTCGCATACGCGATCCCTCACATTGTCTGCCATGGTAGCACCACGATACGCTACGCTCTCGATTTCGCCTTTTAGCGCCGCAACGCCTTCTCGGGCCTCAGAGTAGGTGTCATCGTGCTGGGTCGCTACGGCTTCGAGAGCTTCATCCACCAGAGGCGCCACAGTAGCCTGATCGACGTCAGGATTGTCGGAACCTGGTTCTACGGCACCAGTGGTCGCCGTGGTCGTGGCTGAAACAGGATCTGATCCTGGGAACGTGCCCTCAAGCCCCACGTCTAAAACATCGGGTTGGTCGCGCTTTGTCTTTTCGTCATCTTCGAGTGATTTTACGGCTGGAGATTTGATGTCAGGCATGGCGTTGCTCCCTGTTCCTCCCCAAACCGAGTTTAACTCTCAAAGTTCCTTGCGATCGGTATTCATCCGTAGGCAGCTCACAACGCTCATGTCATGATCGCTGAATTGAATCCTGGACGGGTCGTGTTTTGACAATGCACGGTTCAAGAGCCACCACTTCGAAGAGGATGGAAGGCATGCAGTTCAAGCTAGAGCGTTTTATCGCCGCGCAGAAAATTACCTACGAGGTTGCGCTCGGCGAGCTGCAAGCAGGCAAGAAGCGTTCGCACTGGATGTGGTTCATCTTTCCGCAGATAGCAGGCCTTGGTACCTCTGAAACGGCCCGTCTCTATGCCATCTCCGGTCTTGTGGAAGCGCGAGCCTACCTTGACCATCCTCTGCTTGGCGCAAGGCTGGTGGAATGTACCGAGGCCATGCTAAGCCATTCGGATCACAGCGCGCATGACATTCTCGGTTCTCCGGACGATATGAAATTTCACTCCTGCATGACGCTATTTTCTGCCGTCAGCGAAACTGACGTACTTTTTGAGCGCGCGATCCATCGCTTCTATGATGGCAAACGCGATGAAGAAACAATGTCGCGTCTTTAGCCGAGACTACAAAGCGAGCGGGGAAGCAAACTGGCCCGCTTAATGTCCATCGGCGCAGAAAAAAGCGCCGATGGACATCTCAATCTTGCCGCATCCTCACTCAGCAGTCGCCTGGATATCGACCTTATCCAAGAGGAGCATCGGGTTTTCGGACGCGGCGATGAGATCGAAGATTCCGAGGCCGTTGGGGCCTGTTGATTTGGCAGTGATTGTCAGCGTACCCGGATCGCTGGCGAAGCGGGCGAGGGCCTCCATAGCATTCTGGAGTTTGGGTTGTTCGCCCGCGATTTGCATCAGTATGACATTGACGCCTAAGCTAAGGGTGCCACGAACCTGATCCTCGGTCATATCGTTTTGCAGGGCGTAGAGCTTGATCGCTTTCGCCATCATGCCCTCGTCTTTGACCGTGAGCTTCATTTCCCGACCGGCGAGCCCAAAAAGCGCGGCTTGGGCGCGATTGATGTCGAGGGAGAAGAACTCCTGCGTGAAGCCGCTGATGAGGCCTGAAAGATTGACGCTCCCGAAATCCTTACTGCTGAGGGAAATGTCGCGGATATTGAGATTGTCGCTCGGTTCATCCCATCCCGCGGAGAAGCCATAGGAAAAGGTCAGCGCGTCCAATCCCAGTTTGCGCGCCTCAATGAAGATTTCCTCAGACGAGTCTGCCGGGACAGGTAGTGAAAGGTCATCCTGCCTGATTTCGACATCGGTTGGGATGCCGTTGAAGGGCTTTGTCAGCGCCATTTCGAAGTTTCGAAGCGAGAACTTGATGCGCTCGGGCGTTCCGGTTGTTGCTCCGTCCGGCTGTTCGGGTGCAGTGGCATCGATATTGATCCCGCCGAGACGAATTCGTCCGAGTTCCGGTATGAGACGCTGAAACTGAAAGGTCGCCAGTTCAGCTTCATCCAGCCCGACGATTTCGGATAGGCCTTTTGCAGTGGCAGTCCAGTCGAAGCCCTTCAGGCTGAACTCATCAATTCCAATTTTGTCGTTGTCGCTTCCAATCCGCATTCCATTCATGGCGAAGTCGACCTTGCGACCGTCCATCTGCATGTCCATACGGTCGATTTCGCCTTTGACCCTTTTCCCTGTCGACCCTTCTTCCTTATCCGGCACATCTGCCTTGAACCCGAGCAACTGCATGTTGCTCTTGCCGAATATGTCGAAAATTGAGAGCGCTTTGGTCAAAAGCGCTTTTTGCTCGGCTGGTGGAAGCTCATTGGGATTTTTGTTCGCTGTCAGTGCAGCTATGGTGTCCGCAAGTGGTTCGGCTGGCATGCGAACGCTAAAGCCGTCGCTGCGGATTTCATCATAGCCGAAACGTCTGTCGCCCTCCGAAAAGGATATGCTCTTGACTGAGAGCGGACCGTAAAGCGGTTTTGCTTCCTTATCGTCGGGGCCTGCCTTTTCCGAATAGATTCTGGCGAGGTAAGCGAGGTCGATATCCTGACCGACCAACATCCCATTCGATCCGACAACGTGCTTCTTTTTCAACTCGCCGCTGGCATCAGGCAAATCCATCTGGATGTCATAGCTGGCCGTCTCAACTGAGTAACGCGCGATGCGGCCGTCGGCAACGTCTGTGAGAGCCGCGTTCTTGTAGGTGATCTTCTGCTGCAGGGTCGGAGTGGATTGGGTGAAGACCATCTCAGGCGTGGAGATGCTCTTTGCCGTAAAGCGCTCGATCCGCCTTGAAAGGGAATTAGCGCGCTGTTGGTCCGACACGCCCTGCTTTCTCTGGAAAGCAACATTCTCGACGCGAGCCTCAGCCATCGATATCTGTCCAGTGGGCGCGTCGATTGTGACGTCCTTCATCTCCAGAACACCATCCAGAAATGATAACTTCGGTCGACCATCGATTGCCGCGATACGAATATTCTTGCCATCTTCAAGCGGCAGGGTCAGTTCGCGAACGTGAACCTTTCCCAGAAAATCAACATCGACGGAACCTGCTGTTGCACCGCTGCGAGCGATCAAATCCTTGACTTTTCCTTCGTAGAAAATCTTTGCCCCCATGCCACCGGCTACGACAACAGCGATAAGCGCTGCGGAAATCAAAAGCGCCTTGGACTTACGCTTGCCGGTCTGGGAATTTGCCTGTTCCACGAATTGGTCCTCTCCAACACATATTAAGCTGAAGGTCTTTTAAGCACGCGAAAGTTGCTTAGCAAGTGGCTGTTAAAGGTCGGCAGTAATTACACAAATGACCGTTGCGAGCAGCCCCATAGTGGCCTGTGGGCTATCAAATTCTCCTCTTGATAAAAGTCCAAACTCTGTTAATCGGTAAGATGTCAGACCAATTAATCGCGTTGAGACTTGTATGAAGCAGGGTGCCGGAAGTGCATTGATGACGCCTTTGCCCGCTGTCGACCGGGTGCGACAGGTTGAGGTCGCGCTTTCGGAGTTTGTCGAGCGTGCGGGATTGAAGGCGGGCAGCCGCCTTCCAGCGGAACGGGAGCTGATGCTGGCTCTTGGCGTTGGCCGCTCCACCATTCGCGAAGTCATCCGCAAGTTTCAGGCGCTGGGCGTTATCGATAGTCGCAAAGGCAGCGGCAATTATCTGATCAAGCCAATTTCTGGCGCGACTGTGCATATGCCAATCTCGATCGAAGCCGAAAGCCTTCGTGATGCGCTGCTCATGACGCTGGAGGTGCGGCGTGGCATAGAGGTGGAAGCGTCCATGGCGGCTGCACGCCGCAGGACCGATGACGACGTTGAGCGGATGCGGCTGCGGCTTGAGGAAATGGAGCGGGTTCATCTCGCCGAAGGCACGTCCGGCAAGGCCGACCTCGCATTCCATCTGTCCATTTACGACGCAACCCATAATTCGCTGTTCAAGCAACTGCTGGAGCAGATGCGCGAGGGCTTCGAACGTTTCTGGTCAAAGCCGTTCGACAGGCCGGATTTCGCTTCTCGCTCATTTCCATTTCACCGCACGCTTTTCAACGCGATTGTCGCCCAAGACGCCGGTGCTGCGCGGGCGGAGACATTGAAAATCCTCGCCATTGTCGAGGAAGATATCAAGGACATGTCCAAATGAGCGATGGCTCTGATCTTTTCGATCCCGCATCTATAATCGTAGCCCATGATGGCGTGCATGCTTTCGACGCGGTCGTGCCGCCAATCGTGCAGACGTCTCTGTTCACCTTCTCCAGTTACGACGAAATGGTCGCTACCTATCGCGGGGAAAAGAGCCGCCCGGTTTACACCCGCGGTTTGAACCCCACGGTGCGCATGTTCGAGGAGATGCTGGCCAAGCTTGAGGGCGCGGAAGATTCGCTTGGTTTTGCGAGCGGCATGGCGGCGATTTCGTCTACCGTTTTGTCATTCGTGTCGCCCGGAGATCGTATCCTTGCAGTACGCCACGTTTACCCGGATGCCTTCCGTCTGTTCGGCACGTTGTTGAGGCGCATGAACATCGAGGTGACCTATGTAGATGGCCGGGATGAGGCGGCTATCGAAAAGGCGATGCCCGGTGCAAAGCTGTTCTATATGGAAAGCCCGACAAGCTGGGTCATGGAGGCGCACGATGTTGGCGCGCTGGCGGCAATTGCAAAACGCCATGGCGCCATCTCGGTGATCGATAATTCATGGGCCAGCCCGATCTTTCAGAAGCCCTTGTCGCTTGGTGTTGATCTGGTTCTCCATTCTGCTTCGAAATATCTCGGCGGACACAGTGATGTCGTTTCGGGCGTCGTCGCCGGTTCCAAAGCCATGATCGACCGCATCCGTGCAGAAGCCTATCCCTATCTTGGCGGCAAGATGTCACCCTTCGATGCCTGGTTGCTGATACGCGGTCTGCGTACGTTGCCAATCCGCATGAAGGCACATCAGGAATCGGCGCTTGAAATCGCGTCGCGGCTACAGGCACTCGATGTGGTGGAAACTGTCTGCCATCCCGGCTTGGCGAACCGCCTGCCTGCTGGTCTTAACGGCACATCCGGCCTGTTTTCCTTCATTTTCCGCGAGGGTGTCGATGTCCGCGCCTTCGCTGACCGGCTTCAACTTTTCAAACTTGGAGTTTCCTGGGGAGGGCATGAAAGCCTGGTCGTCCCCGGTGAAGTGGTGCTCGAACAGAAGGCGCAGCCAAATTCGGCGCATACGTTCGGCATCAGCCCGCGCTCCGTGCGCCTGCATGTCGGACTGGAGGGCACCGACGCACTTTGGAATGACCTTGAACCCGCGATCAGGGAGGCTTCCGCCGCGGCCTGACGTTTCTAAAGAACTGACCAAAACAAAAGGGAGAACGAAATGAAAAAACTGGTAGCAGCAGCATTCTTCACCGCCATGATGGCCGGTACGGCGTTTGCCGATACAAGCCTGAAGCTTGTGGAAGTCATTACAAGCCCTGAGCGCACGGAAGTATTGAAAAGTCTGGTCTCCAAATTCGAAGCTGCCAATCCCGGCACGAAGGTCGAGATCATTTCGCTTCCCTGGAACGAAGCCTTTCAAAAATTCGCCACCATGGTTTCAGCGGGCGACGTTCCAGACGTCGTTGAAATGCCCGACACCTGGTTGTCGCTCTATGCGAATAACAACATGCTCGAAAGTCTGGAGCCGTATCTCGCCAAGTGGGAGCATACTCCTGGTTTGAGCGAACGTGCCCTGGAACTAGGCCGCGATGTCAAGAACACCGCTTACATGCTGCCCTATGGCTTTTACCTGCGCGCGATGTTCTACAACAAAAAGCTTCTCGATCAGGCCGGTGTAAAGGAACTACCGAAGACGCTCGACGAGTTTGCCGACGCTTCGAAGAAGATTGCGGCCATTACCGGCAAATATGGCTATTGCCTGCGCGGCGGTGCGGGTGGTCTGAACGGTTGGGTCATGTTCGGCGCGGCGATGGCGGGTTCGAACGAATTCTTCACAAAGGACGGCAAATCGACCTTCGATAGCCCGGGCTGGATCAAGGGCCTGACCTATGTCATCGACCTCTACAAGAATGGCTATGCACCGAAGGACAGCGTCAACTGGGGCTTTAATGAAATCGTTGCAGGTTTCTATTCTGGCACCTGCGCGTTCCTCGATCAGGACCCGGATGCTCTGATTGCGATTGCACAGCGCATGAAAGCGGAAGATTTTGGCGTGATGACAATGCCTAAAGGACCTGATGGCAAAGCGTTCCCGACCATCGGGTTTGCCGGCTGGTCGATGATGGCAACGTCGAAGGATAAGGACCTGTCCTGGAAGCTGATCGAAACACTTGAAGGGCCAGAGGGCAATATTGAGTGGAACAAGAAGACCGGCGCTCTTCCCGTCCACACTTCTGCGGAAAAGGATCCCTTCTACGCCAGCGAACAGTTCAAGGGCTGGTTCGAGGAGTTGGCAGACAAGAACGCGGTGCCAACCACCATGCCAACCTATCTCCAGGAATTCGCCTATTTCAAGGATTCGCTCGTGATCAAAACCTCGCAGGAAGCTCTTCTGGGTGACATCACACCGGAAGATCTTGCCAAGCAGTGGGCTGATTACATGACGAAGGCTCAAGAGAAGTTCCTGTCTACGAAGTGAACGAGAAACGCAGCGCGCTCAAAAGGGCGCGCTGCGTGACCGTGCCGCAAGACCGGAACACCTGAGATCAGCGCATGGCGTCTTATGCCGCCATGACCCTATGTCGCTGAGGAGCAAGACATGTCCTACACTCAAAACGCCGGGCCTATGGCGCAGCGTAGACCCGCATTACGCCGACGGCTTGCTGTCGCAGCCGAGCCCTGGCTCTACAGCGCACCCGTACTGGTCCTCATCATAACCGTGATGATGGTGCCGCTTTTGCTAGGTCTTTCCTATGCGTTTCGCGATGTTCAGTTGCTCAATCCGTTTTCCGGCGGCTTTGTGGGGCTTGATCATCTGAAAACGCTCTCGCAGGACACAGCGTTTTACCGTGCGCTCAAGAACACTCTTTGGTGGACCGGGGCATCGGTTTTCCTGCAGTTCTTCTTCGGCCTTATTCTTGCGCTGCTGCTCGACAAACCTTTCGCAGGGCGAGGACTGGCGCAGGCACTGGTTTTCTTGCCCTGGGCCGTGCCGACCTTTCTGGCAGGCCTGAATTGGGCATGGCTGTTCAATCCTGTCATTGGCCCGCTGCCGCACTGGTTGACGTGGCTTGGAGTGCTATCGGCTCCCAACAACATTCTTGCCGACCCGAATTTGGCGATGTGGGGCCCAATCATCGCAAATGTCTGGTGGGGCATTCCCTTTTTTGCCATCACTTTGCTGGCTGCTCTACAGGCAATACCCCGCGATCTCTATGAGGCCGCATCCATAGACGGGGCCAGTCCGCTTCAGCGCTTCACATCGATAACGCTTCCCTTTCTCGCGCCGACGATTGCTATAACCGTGCTACTGCGCACAGTGTGGATCGCCAACTTTGCCGATCTCATCATCGTCATGACAAATGGCGGCCCGGCGGATCGCACGCAGATCGTAGCGAGCTACATTTTCACGCAAGCCTTCAAGCGGCTGGATTTCGGTTATGCCTCGGCAATCGCCCTCGTGCTTTTGGTGCTTCTGCTTGCCTACTCCATGCTGATCGTCATCATGCGCCAGCGTCTCATCGAGAAGGATTGACCCATGACCGGCAAAATTCTCGTCACCGTTTCGCATCGTCTGGCAATCCTCGCCTACATTGCCTTTGCGCTATTTCCGCTGTTTTGGCTTCTCAAGGTTTCGGTGACGCCGAACGACCTGCTTTATAGCGAGGGTGTCCGCATTTGGCCCTCGCGCGCGACCTTCGACCACTACAGGTTCGTGATCGAAAACAGTGCCTTCCCGACCTTCTTCAAGAACAGCGTCATCGTGGCAGGATCAACTGCTTTTGCCGTGACGATTTTGTCCTCTCTTTCGGGTTACGCCCTCTCGCGTTTCCGCTTTCGTGGGAAATACTGGATCATCGCGCTGATGCTAATTACGCAGATGTTTCCGCTGGTCATGTTGGTGGCGCCCATCTTCAAGATGCTTTCACCGCTTGGGTTGACCAATAGCCTGACCGGGCTTGTCATCGTCTACACCGCGTTCAACGTGCCCTTCGCCACATTCCTGATGCAGTCCTTTTTCGACGGCATTCCGAAAGATCTGGAAGAGGCCGCGATGATTGATGGTGCCAGCCGCTTCACCGCGTTCCGGCAGATCATCCTGCCTTTGACGCTGCCGGGAATAGCGGCAACGCTGGGCTTCGTCTTTACTGCGGCGTGGAGCGAGTTGCTCTTTGCGCTGATGCTCATTTCAGGAAACGAGAGTGCGACATTCCCGGTCGGTCTGCTGACGTTCGTCTCAAAGTTCTCGGTCGATTTCGGGCAAATGATGGCGGCGGGCGTTCTCGCGCTCATTCCGGCGTGCCTCTTCTTCCTGCTTATTCAACGATATCTCGTGCAAGGCCTGACGGCTGGCGCGGTGAAAGGATAAATCCATGGCCTCCATCGAGCTTAACCGCGTCGTCAAGTCCTATGGCGATCATCCTGTGCTGCACGGCGTTGACCTTTCCATTGCGGATGGCGAGTTCGTCGTTCTCGTCGGCCCATCCGGCTGCGGCAAATCCACCTTGCTGCGCATGATCGCTGGGTTGGAGGAGATTACATCAGGCACGCTTTCCATCGACGGGCAGATGGTCAACGACCTGAAGCCGAAGGACCGGGATATCGCCATGGTTTTCCAGTCCTACGCTCTTTATCCCCATATGAGCGTCGCGGATAATATGAGCTACAGCCTTCGTCTGCGGCGCAGCCCCAAAGAAGTGATTGCCGCCGCCGTCTCGTCCGCATCGAGCAAACTTGGGCTCGACCCCTATCTCGCACGTCGCCCGAAGGCGCTGTCCGGTGGACAGCGTCAGCGTGTCGCCATGGGACGCGCCATCGTGCGACAGCCAAAGGCATTCCTGTTCGATGAACCGCTGTCGAACCTTGATGCTCGTCTACGGGAGCAGATGCGGGCCGAGATTAAACGCATGCACGCGGACCTCGGCGCGACTTCGGTCTACGTCACACATGACCAGATCGAAGCGATGACCCTGGCCTCGAGGATCGTGGCGATGAATGAGGGCTACGTTCAACAGATCGGAGCGCCGCTCGATCTCTACGACCGACCGGCAAACCTGTTTGTCGCAGGTTTCATCGGGTCGCCGGGAATGAACTTCCTTGAAGGGCATTGTGTGCAGAAGGCAGAGGGCAGCTATATGGCTCTACCCGACGGCAGCGAACTTGGTCTTGGCGGAAAACTTCCGGTCGAACAAGGCGAAGCGATGACGCTCGGTATTCGACCCGAGCACGTCATCGTGGCTCCTCAAGCGGGCGGTGTTGAGGCGCAGGTCGAACTGGTAGAGCCTACAGGTCTTGGTATCATCCTGCACTTGAAGGTGCACGGCCTACCTTTCAAACTATTCTCATCCGACCGCGCGTTGCTACAGCCAGGCATATCGATCAGCGTTGGTCTGCCTGAAGATAAGCTCCATGTCTTTGACCGAGATGGAAATAGGGTTGAAGCGGATTGAGCGATGGACAGGCAGGTGGGTCTAATGTTGACCTCAGACCGCGCTCTTTGAACTGAGCTCATGATCTGTCTTCAGACAACCCGCACCGGCATCTGCATTGCCTACAATGATTATTGTCTAACCCGACCAAGGCGCTCAAGTAGCGTTTCGATAGTCTGGGAGATCGGCAGCTCAGGTGGATGGTCAAGCTTCGTGCGCTGGCGATAGGAAGGGCTTGTCGAATACCAGTCGATTAGGGCTGACGCCACTTCGGCGGCCCTCTCGTCCGTTTTCCCGATATTGTTTTCTTCGCACCACGCAGTGTGAAACCGGTCTATCTCTTCAAGATCGTCAGATGACAGCACAGGCAAGGTAGCGTTGGAAGGGTAGGGGTCCATTTTACACCGTAAATGAGCGGTTTTAGGTCGTGACTAACAACAACCGCTGGGCCACTTTGTTCCCGGACCACCCGTCACGCATTGTTGTAACGCGCAGAAATCCCACCAAACCTTCGCATTAGGCGTCATGCTCATTCGTTGCCGTGGTGCAACGCTCTTTTCATTTCTAATTTCGAAAATACCGGAAAACAAAAGACGTCATAGACAGCTAAGGCGGAATCGACCACGCTCAACCTATCGGCGGGGGCTGATTCAAAAAGGTTTTCAGATGAAAAGTCTTCTCAAGTTTACGGGCGTGTTGGCACTGCTGGCATCGTCTGCTTCTGCCGCAGACCTTGCTGTTCAGAACGAGCCTGTCGTTGTCGCCAATCCCGGCGGTTTCTACCTCGGTACATTGAGCAGCCTGACATTTCTGGATGACACGGACTTTAGTGCGGTAGGTTCTGGCTTCAACACGGATTATGATCTCGGCACCTACAGCGCATTGAGAGCCGGTTACAGCTTTGGTTCATACGGGTTTGTTTCGCCGCGTCTTGAACTCGAAATCGGCTATGGCCGTGCGGATGTCGATGAGCATACGGTCGACGGCATCGGCGCTGGCGGTGGATCATTCGGCTCGGCCAGCACCATCCAGGGCTACGTCAACGGCTATCTCGATGTTCCAACCGGCACGGCAGTCACACCTTATCTAGGTGGCGGTGTTGGCGCCATGAACCTCAAGCTCCGTCGCCAGGGCACATCTGGCACCGGCGTTCAAATGAACGACGACGATACGAAGTTTGCCTATCATCTGGATGCGGGCGTTGGCATTGACCTGAACACGATTTCGTTTTTGCGTGATACGAACCTCTTCACCAACACAACATTCGATATCGGTTATCGTTACACAGCTGCAAATGACTTCGATTTCACCGCGAATGATGGCACAACATCGAGCACCGATTTCAACAGCCATGCCGTTACAGTCGGCTTCCGCCGCCAGTTCTGATCAGGTGGGGGCCGCAGATAGCGGCCCTACTTCGACATGTGTTGGCGTCTCAGAATTCGGGTGACGACATTTCCAGTTGTTCTGAACTTTTGAGCGCCGCCGAAGTGCACATCAGTCGAAACACCACCGGTCACCCTGACGCTCATCTACTTATGTAGCCGCAGTAGGTGTCCATTTTACGCGTGTTTCCAGACATCGCATAATCCAAACAATCTAGACAGTTACTTGCCTCTTACGGACCCGCGCCAGATCAACTCCGGCATAAGTTTCGACAGGTTTGTAGACATTTCCACGTCGTCCGGCTGGCTGAGCCAGGAAACGGCCTCGCGGGCGATTAGCCTTACCGGCTGGGCAAAGGTTGTGAGATCGTAGGATGACCATGACGCCTGCTCTATGTCATCGAAACCGATGACACAGAGTTCTGACGGGACATCGATTTTGAACTGGTGGCGGGCGGAATCC
The DNA here is from genome assembly GCF_040427045.1 of Agrobacterium vacciniicorymbosi. NCBI lineage: Bacteria > Pseudomonadati > Pseudomonadota > Alphaproteobacteria > Hyphomicrobiales > Rhizobiaceae > Agrobacterium > Agrobacterium vacciniicorymbosi. The sequence goes on along the minus strand of NZ_JBETMF010000007.1, from coordinate 59,205 downwards.
ATGAAGCCGCAAGCCAGCAGATCGGTGGCGCAGAACACTGCATCCGGCCGCTTTGCCCGGGTCATGAAACGCTGCGCCAGAACCGTGCCGCTCTGGTAGGACGTTGGGCCAAACCGTTCGACGCTGATCTCGATGCCGCGTTCGCGTCCCGCAGCGACGAAGCCTTCCTCACGCGCCATCAGGCTCGGGGTCATGGCCTGGGAATTGGCAAAACCGAACTCCCGACAGCCGGCGCGCAAAAAGGCTGTAAAGGCACGGCGTGCCGCTTCGCGATCGTCAAGATTGATACGCAGAGGACCGGCCTGCTCGTCGTCGCGGTTGATCAGCACCAGCCGCTGACCGTTGCGCAGACAGAGATCAGTGATCGATTTATCCGGCATGCCTGAAAGAATGATCGATGCATCAGCGCGATAACGGATGGCCTGTCTGAGCGCCAGTTCCACGCTGTGGTCCGAGCGGTCGGTGTTGATCAGCATCGCCACCTTGGCATTGGCCTGCAATTCCTGCGTCAAGGCCTTGATCAAACCTGCGCGGTAGGGCGTATCAAGCTCGGATACCACCAGGCAGACGATGCCGCTTTCGTTGCGCATCAGCCCGCGCGCGAGGTGGTTGACGTGATAACCCAGCGCTTCTGCCGCTTCCGTCACCTTGCGGCGGGTCTCCGCTGAAACGCTGGCGCCAGCGGTAAATGTGCGCGATACGGCAGAGCGCGATACTCCCGCTCGGTCGGCTACGTCCTTGGCGCTGACAAAAATCTTCCGGTCGTTCATGGCGGCCTCGTTTGCGCATTCATTGCACATGTTTGCAAGAGTGTGCAACAGGCTGATGACAGCCGATTAGGTTCTAAAATTGGTAATATCGCAGATTGTCGGTTGACATTGCCAGCGGCATCATCAAGTCTTTGCACACGCTTGCAAAGCGTGTGACGTGGAGGCGTCATTCAAAATGGGAGGAAGAATCATGGGCGCAGCGCATATCGCAGCGGCCGGCTTTGCGGCTGGCCTGGCTTTCAGTGCATCGACGGCTTTGGCTGCTGGCGATCTCAATCTCATCTGCTCGGCCGATGTGGTCATCTGCGAGCAGATGAAGGACATGTTCGAGAAGGAAAACAGCATCAAGGTCAACATGGTTCGCCTGTCGTCCGGCGAAACCTATGCCAAGATCCGCGCCGAGGCTCGCAATCCGAAGACCGATGTCTGGTGGGCAGGAACGGGCGATCCGCATTTACAGGCCGCATCCGAAAATCTGACGCTGGAATATAAATCGCCCATGCTCGACCAGTTGCAGGACTGGGCCAAGAAGCAGGCGGAAAGCTCTGGCTACAAGACCGTTGGTGTTTACGCCGGTGCGCTTGGCTGGGGTTATAATACAGAGATTTTTAAGGCCAAGGGATACAAGGAGCCCAAGTGTTGGGCCGATCTTCTGGACCCTGCTTTCAAGGGCGAAATCCAGATCGCCAATCCGAACTCCTCTGGCACTGCCTATACGGCGCTCGCATCTCTCGCCCAGATCATGGGTGAGGACAAGGCATTCGAGTATCTCGGCAAGCTCAACGCCAATATTTCCCAATATACCAAGTCCGGTTCCGCACCGGTCAAGGCTGCCGCGCGTGGCGAAACGGCAATCGGCATCGTCTTCATGCATGACGCCGTTGCGCAGACAGCGGAAGGTTTCCCGATCAAGTCCATCGCTCCCTGCGAAGGCACAGGCTACGAGATAGGCTCCATGTCGATCATCAAGGGTGCGCGCAATCTGGAAAATGCCAAAATCTGGTATGATTGGGCGCTGAAGCCGGAAGTGCAATCGCACATGAAGGACGCCAAATCCTTCCAGCTGCCATCGAACAAGAATGCCGAAATTCCCAAAGAGGCACCGAAGTTCGAGGACATCAAGCTGATCGACTACGACTTCAAGACCTATGGCGATCCTGAAAAGCGCAAGGAACTGCTGGGCCGTTGGGATACCCAGATCGGCGCAAAGGCCAACTGATCCTATACATCGGACCATCGCTACGCAGCTGTCTTCGTTACGGCTGCGCAGCTCTCCTTTCCCTCGTCTCACTCGACCATCGAAGGACGTGCGACCGTTATGGACAATCGCAACCGAAGGCTAGACCTGACGCTGATTGCTGGCATTGCAGCTTTCCTCATTCTGCCGTGGTATCGGATCGAAGGCGGCTTTCTGTCCTTCAACTGGCTATCGAGTTTCTTCAGTGATGCAGCCGATGGCCCTGGCTTGTTGCAGATTTTCGCATATGGACGCTTGTGGCTGGCGGTCGCCTTTCTGGCACTACTGGCAGCGATATGTGCACGCTTCATCACCAATTCGATGCTGCGCGGGACCGTATTGGCCTGGGCGGGCGGTGTTGGCGTGGTCTTTCTGGCACTACAGGGGCTTGCGATTGGCTTTTCGGGCTGGAATTGGTCAATCACCGAAAACCTGTTCGGCGCTCTTGCCAATGGCCAGCCAGCGATGGGCGCTGGCGCCATGCTTTCGGCCTTCCTTTTCGTTCTGATTTTCGCCTTCGGGCTGGCTGAGCGTGGTGTGATGAAGGGCGATGCATTCGTCGTCGCCGCCATTTCGCTTCTGGTCTTTCTCGTCGCAATCTTCGTCTTTTATCCCATCGGCAGTATGTTCGTTGGCGGTTTTCAGGATTTCGATGGCTCGTTCAACGGGTCAGGCTTCGCCCGTAATATTCAGGACCCATCCATCTGGAGCCTGAGTTGCATTGTCGGCGGCGACCGCTGCGGATTGGCGTGGCGAACCTTGTGGTTGGCGATCATGACTGCGACCGGCTCAACGCTGCTGGGTCTGGCGTTCGCGCTGGTTGCCACCCGCACCCGCTTTCCTTTCAAGAAGGGCCTGAGGTTGCTGACGGTCTTGCCGATCATCACGCCGCCCTTCGTCATCGGCTTAGCACTAACGCTGCTGTTTGGCCGTGCCGGGATGGTGACGATGGGGCTCTCTGACCTGTTCGGCATCGAACCCAGCCGTTGGCTCTACGGCCTGACCGGCATCTGGATTGCGCAGGTCCTCTCCTTCACACCGATTTCCTTTCTGGTGCTGATCGGTGTCGTCGAAGGTGTCAGTCCATCGATGGAAGAGGCATCGCAGACCCTGCGCGCGGATCGCTGGCGCACCTTCTGGCGCGTCTCGCTGCCGCTAATGAAGCCGGGGCTGGCCAATGCCTTCCTGATCGGCTTCATCGAGAGCATGGCGGATTTCGGCAATCCGCTGGTGCTGGGTGGCAGCCATGGTGTGCTATCGACGGAAATCTTCTTTGCCGTCGTCGGCTCACAGAACGATCCGTCGCGTGCTGCCGTGCTCGCCCTCATCCTGCTTTGCTTCACGCTTTCGGCCTTTCTGGCGCAGCGCTTCTGGCTGGCCGGGAAGAACTTCGCCACCGTCACTGGCAAGGGCGATTCCGGGTCGCATATCGCCTTGCCGAAGTCGCTGTCCATCTTCGTACATGCGCTGGTTATTCCCTGGATGATCTTTACGGTGGTTGTTTACGGCATGATCGCTTTTGGCGGCTTCGTCAAAACCTGGGGCCTGGATAACTCGCTGACACTGGATCACTACGCACGTGCCTTTTCGTTCAGCTTCCGCGATGGCGGCATTGCTTGGACAGGCGTTGCGTGGAACTCGTTCTGGACGACCATGGAAATCGCCCTCATATCCGCACCGCTCACGGCAGCGGTCGGTCTGGCGACGGCCTATGTCATCGTGCGCCAGAAATTTGCCGGGCGTGGGCTGTTCGAATTCGCGTTGATGATGAGCTTTGCCATTCCCGGCACGGTCATCGGCATCAGCTACATCATGGCATTCAACCTGCCGCCGCTGGAAATGACCGGCACAGCGTTGATCCTCGTTGCCTGTTTCGTGTTCCGCAATATGCCGGTCGGCGTGCGCGGCGGTATTGCGGCCATGAGCCAGCTCGACAAGAGCCTGGATGAAGCCTCCATGACGCTGCGCGCAAACAGTTTCCGCACCATCCGCAAGGTCATCCTGCCGTTGCTGCGGCCGGCAATTACCGCGGCACTGGTCTACTCGTTCGTCCGCGCCATCACCTCCATCAGCGCCGTGATCTTCCTCGTCAGCGCTCAATATAACATGGCGACATCCTATATTGTTGGCCTGGTCGAGAACGGCGAGTACGGCGTCGCCATCGCCTATTCGTCGATGCTGATTGTCGTGATGATCACCGTCATAACCGGTTTCCAGCTGCTGGTCGGTGAACGCCGCTTGCGTCGCGAAAACCGTGTCCACGGCATTGCCGTGACCGCGACGACACCCATTGCCGCCCCGATTGGGAGCACGGCCACTCAGGAGAAAGCCACATGAACCACCGTCCCGGCTCGGTCGTCCTCCAGAATATCCGCAAGCAGTTCGGTGCTTTCACCGCCATTCACGATCTGTCGCTCACCATCGAGCCCGGCACCCTTGTGACATTACTTGGGCCATCCGGCTGCGGCAAGACGACGACATTGCGCATGCTGGCTGGCCTCGAACACCCCACTTCCGGCCGCATCCTGATTGGCGGCAAGGATGTCACCATGCTGCCAGCCAATGAGCGCGATGTTTCGATGGTGTTTCAGTCCTATGCGCTCTTTCCGCATATGAGCTCGCTGGACAACGTAGCATACGGTCTGGAATCCTCCGGTCTCAGCCGCAAGGAAGCCCGGCAAAAGGCAGAAAACGGCCTCGAACTGGTCGGTCTTGCGGGCATGGGACAACGGCTTCCGGCAGAACTTTCGGGCGGCCAGCAGCAGCGCGTTGCTGTTGCCCGTGCACTGGTTCTGGAGCCACAGGTGTTGTTGCTGGATGAGCCCCTGTCCAATCTCGATGCCCGTCTTCGACGCCGTGTGCGCACCGAAATTCGCGAGTTGCAGCAGCGACTTCAGTTCACCGCCGTCTATGTCACCCACGATCAGGACGAGGCTCTGGCCGTCTCGGATCGCATCATCGTCATGAAGGACGGACACATCGCGCAGGAGGGATCGCCGCGCGATCTCTATGAAAGCCCTGCCTCCGCCTTCATCGCCGATTTCATGGGCGAGGCCAATGTCGTGCCCTGCACGGTCACGGGTATCGAGGGCGATCAGGCAGTCATCCGCGTGCAGGATTTGGTCCATCGCGTACCCAGCCGCGGCGTCAAGCCCGGCCCCGGGCAACTGGCGGTGCGACCGAATTCCGTCACGCTTTCTCCGGCGACCAAAGCGGATTTTCCCGGGCGGATCATCAGCGCGGCCTATCTGGGTGATCACATCGAATATGAAGTGGAGACCGATGGCGGCGCGCTCTTCGTTGTCGATCCTTCGGTGGAGCGGCCGATCCACCCGGCAACGGATGTGGCGATTGGCTTCAAAGAGCGCGGCATCGCCATCATTTCACTATAGGTCAATTTTTGAGAGATCAGTTCATGCAGTCCACACAACAGGATATCGAAGCCCGGCTGAAGCTGGCACAGGAGATCGCACGCGAGGCGGGTGCCGTGGCGCTCGATTATTACAATAATCGCGATGCTTTGGTTATCGAAACAAAACGCGACCCGCAGGACGTGGTGTCTATCGCGGACCGTGAGGTCGAAAAACTCATTCGCGACCGCGTTGCGCTGGCATTTCCTGACGATGGATTTCTCGGGGAGGAATACGGTCTGATTGCCGGTACATCCCCCTTCACCTGGGTGGTCGATCCAATCGATGGCACCAGCCCCTTCGTCAATGGCATGCCCAACTGGTGCGTTTCGATTGCGGTGATCAGTGGCGGCGAGCCGGTGATCGGCGTGATCAACGCGCCATGCCACGTTGAAGTGTACAGCAGTGCACTGGGCATGGGCGCGACGCTGAACGGCAAGGCACTTACGCTTGATAACACACGCAACATACGCAATTCTGTAACCGGCATTGGGGCTAACAATTATGTGACGCCAGCCTTCGTTGCCAGCATGGTCGAAGACCTTCTCGCATCCGGCGGCAATTTCATCCGCAACGGTTCCGGTGCGCTGATGCTGGCTTACGTCGCTGCCGGTCGGCTGGTCGGTTATTACGAGCCTTACATGCATGCATGGGATTGCATGGCCGGTTTCTGCCTCGTTCGCGAAGCAGGCGGCTGGTTTCACCCGTTCCCTACCGAAGGCGAACGGCTAACCAAAGGCGCTCCCGTAGTCGCTGGGGCGCCGGGTGCTGTGGCTGATCTCAAAAGAATAGCGCACATTAGCTGAATGCACTGCGTGTGCCTTAACCATGGCGAACTACGCTGATCCGTTCGATCTGTTGGTCTATTCCAACGTGGGTTGTGTGAGAAGTGCCGTGGTGTTGACCGGCAGTCAGATGCCTTCAGGGCAAGTTTCAGTTGCTTGCCATGGTGTCGGCAGGCGGTGCCTCAACGACAATGTCCGTGAAGAGCGTTGAGTAACCGTCAGCTTTCTTGATGCACTGACCGTAATCATGTACCCGGACGAAGGCTTTACCACGTTTAACACGGTCGATGACTTGGAAGGGTCGACTTTCGATCGCCGTCAATTTCATATTTGCGATTACCGTTGCACGATCATCCTCATGGACACCGTCTAGGAATGTCTCGGCCGGGACTGTACTCCAAACTTCTTCCCGCAAGCGAGTTCATCGCTATCTATCAAAGCGCACACTTATAAAGTCAACACATCACTACCTCAGCGGACCTGCGTCACCCAAAAGCTCAACCTGATCGCCCGTCTGTGAGGGGTGGTGCAGCGAGATTCTGACGATCGCCGTGTGATGCCGCTTTCGCCAACGCAATTATAAGCGGTGAAGACCGACGTGACCAATAACTGGTATTTCATCCGTGATGTGGCCGCAAGCGTAAGCCGGCCTACTTCTTCGCAGCCATGATCGCCGCTTGAACATAGTCTGCATACTGACCGAGAGGACCTTTCCTGTTCCGGTAGTCGATGCCCTGAACGACGCTTACGGTCGTCTTTTCGACTGCAATACACTGAACGGTGAAGACACCGTGTCCCTCCTTGCCTCCACTGACGAGGACGAGCTGTCCCGAAAAGTTCTGTACATTCGCCTCAAAGCCTGCCTTGGCGGCGGTCTCTTCAACGATTGCACCGCAGGTTTCGATGTCGAGTGCTGCTTCCGGGGTGCGTTCAACGTAATAGGTCAGATTGAAATCATTGCTTTGTGCGAAAACTGGAACGGTCTGACCCAGACATGTAGCGGTGGCGATTGTGAGTACCAAAATCTTCTTCATGCGGTTTCCTCCAGAAGCATTTTCAAGACCTTGGTCTTCCTTATTCCTGGTTACAGATGCCATGGCAAGCGATGGGACTTCCCATGTTGTGATCCGCCCTGTTTCCGGCTGCGTAAAACCGTGTACTCTTCTGGTATGGTGGACGTCGCCTGTTTCTGGAGAAGGAAGACGAATGGCCCATGATCCGACACATCATGTCACGAAATACAGCAGAGTTTCGCGGGCGTTACACTGGATCGTGGCACTGCTTTTGTTTTTGACATGGCCACTGGGTCTGATGATCGGCTTCGTGAAGGACGAGGTCAAACTCGATTTCTATCTCGTCCATGAAAGCCTTGGCTTCCTCGTTCTCTGGGCCATGTTGCTCAGGGTTGGTGCGCGGCTGGTTGCACCTGCCCCGCCAATTCAGGGGGCAGGGATGGAACGCATGGCAGCACACACGGTCCACGGTTTGCTCTACGTCTTTTTGATCATCATGCCTTTCTCGGGGTTTCTGGCAACCAACGCCCATGGTTTCCCGCTGGAATGGTTCGGTCTTGTGCCGATCTGGAGCCCGCTTGCGAAGTCACCGCAGATTGCGCCGACATTGTCTGCCATCCACGAATGGAGCGCATGGATCGTTTTGGCGCTTTTCACGTTACACATGTTGGCAGTGATCTTCCATCATCTGATCCGCCGAGACACGACGCTTTACCGTATTCTTTAGACAGGGATGTCGATGCGCAACCTTCATATGACTGACAGGCTCTGGACACGGCTCCTCACCATCCGCGATGGGAAAGATGTCATGAAAAGAGCGGAGGCCGATGCTGCTTTGACGCTTTACGGCCCTATTGCCTCGGCACGTCAAGGTTTCGTTCTGGCGCAAGTGGGGCAGTCACTGGATGGTCGCGTCGCGACGCCAAGCGGAGACGCGCGTGACATATCCGGGCCGGATGGCCTTGCCCATCTTCACCGCTGCCGCGCTCTGGTCGATGCGGTGATTGTGGGTATCGGTACTGTCCAGAATGATAATCCGCGCCTTTCGGTTCGCGAAGTGAAAGGTCCCAGCCCAACGCGCGTCGTGATCGATTGTCGCGGCGAATTGACCGGCAATGAGGGACTTTTTCACGATGGTGGCGCTCCGGTGATCGTCATTCAGGGGCATGATGCACCAGACGCGATGCACGGTGCCGACGTGATAGGGCTTATGCGCGGGCCTGCCGGGCTAGATCCTCGTCACATTCTTGAGCACCTCGCGGATCGGGGCCTGAAGCGGATACTCGTCGAAGGTGGGGCAAGGACAATCGCCCGCTTCATCGACGCGAACCTTGTCGATCGGCTCCACGTCGCCATATCGCCACTGATCATTGGCTCGGGTCCGTGTGGCATTTCCTTGCCGCCGATTGCCGAACTCTGTAACGCGCACCGCCCCACCGCTGATATTTACGCGCTTGGGAGTGATGTGCTGTTCGACTGTCGCTTGAAGACCGAAAAACCCTCAGTCATGCGGAACAGCCAGGAAATCCGTATGGCCGACGATACAGACGCTGCCCTCTACGTCAGTGTGTGACAAGCGAAATTCGAGCCACTCATTAAAAGCATCATCGTCCGTGTTTCCAATTTCATGGATCGGGCGCTGAAGCCCCGCCAGAAAATCCGTTTGCAACTGGGCCATGTCGGGACCAAGCTGCCATGGGCTCTCAGCGGTTTTTACCGAAAAGCCCTGAGCTCTGCACAACGTAGAGAGATGATCTGATGCATCCGGCCCAAGCGCCGGTCCGAAGCCTTTGTCAGAGCGCTGATGTTGGTTGAAGTCTTCCACGATCTGTCCGTCCAATGGATGAGGAACGGTCCACTCCATCTTTCCATCATAATTCAGCGCCGCATAAAGCCCGATCTTGCGAGCGGCGAGCTTTTCTACGAACAGGTTGCAGAATTCAGCCGAGCAGAGGTCGAAAAGAGCTGATGCCGTTACGATATCGACGCCATCCAGCAGCGTCTCCTCAAGATGGTTTAGATCCTGACGGTGGAGCTCGACGCTCTCTGCAGCGCCGATCTGGCGCTGTGCCTCGTCCAGAAGAGCCACTTCATAGTCCAGAAGCTTCCAGGTTGCTCCGGGCACCAAAGGCGAAAGCGAGCGATAGGTCGATCCTGTGCCGCATCCTATGTCCATGATGGTCTGCGGCTGGGGACGCATGCTCAGATATTGCGTGAATGTGTCCAGCAGAGAAACTGATCGTGCGTTTCGGTCGGCAGGCTCTCGAAGTCTCAACCAGTCCTTGTCAAAGCCGCTCATAGCAATTCTTTCAATCTGTTGGAAATGATCTCTGATGTATCTGCCCAGCTTGGCAGCAGGGTACCGGCGCGGGCTGCTGCCTGTGCACGGCGCTCCCGCTCGTGCGGATCGGTTAGCAGAGCTTGAAGCGCAGTCGCAGTTGCGTCCACATCATCGACGGGCACCAAAAAACCTGCATCTTCGGGAACGACATCCGGCACCGCACCTGCTGCACAGGCAACAATCGGCAGTCCGTGAGACAGAGCTTCTGCGAAGACCATGCCGTAACCCTCGTAGCGGCTGGCCAGCGCAAAAATATCAGCATGCCCATAGGCCGCCGCTACATCATCGGATTCCCCGGTGAGGATGATGCGATCCGAAAGCTGCTCCTTTTCAATCTGATCGGCGAGAGCCTGCGCAACGGTCGGGTCCAAATTCCTGCTTCCGATAATCGTTGCCTGCCAATCAAGATGAGCGAGTTTTTTCAGCGCGGCGATCAGAATATCGTGTCCCTTGCGCTGCGTAAGAGATCCAACTGAGAGGATTTGCGGGATTTTGTTCGGCAACCTGTTTGTTGCAGAGGGCTTTGCCGTTCCGGGAACGGCCACGCTGATTTTCTCAGGTCGGACCGCGAAATTTTCGACCAGCTCTCGGGCCGTCATGGGAGACGTCACGATAACATGGCGCGTAGCGGCCAACGCCGTCTCTTCGCTTTGCCGAAGCGGTGCCTGCTGTTCTTCACTCAACCCGGTTTCAAGTGCGAGAGGATGATGAACCAGTGCAATGATACTGAGGCGTTGTGCCTCACGCTCGGCCCATTCGTCCATGACGCCGAAGGCAAGCCCATCGATCATCACGAGACTGTTGTGTTCGAGCGTAGAAAGCCGTCTCTCCGCCTCCTGCAGCGTCAGAGTGCTGGGTGAGGGAAAGCCCTCACCGAGCGCTAGATGGTCGACATTCCAACCGAGGTTGCGCAGACCCTTTATGACTTCCCTGTCATAACCATATCCGCCGGTCTTCAGTTCAAGATTTCCCGGATAGGCAAAGGTGAGGTGTGGTTTCAAAGATCCGCCTCGTACCAGCCACGGGCTGCGTGCGATTCATGCAACGTCACTTTCAGGCGAGAAATCCGATGACTGCCGGGGCCGAGACGCTTTGCCGTGATCGCAGCCGCAAGCGCATCAAAAATATGTTTTGCGATGACCTCAGTCGTGCTGACTCTGCCTTTGAAGACATCGAGTTCATCGAGATTCTGGTAGTTCAACGGCTTTAGGACATCGGAAAGAACAGTCGTTGCCGCCCCGATGTCGACCGCCAGACCGTCTTCATCGACGTCCTTGGTGAAAAATGCCGCGTCCACCACAAAGGTTGCGCCATGCATGCCCTGAGCCGGGCCGAAAACCGGCCTTGGAAGGCTGTGGGCTATCATGATGTGATCTCGAACTTCGACTGCGAACATGGTCTCTCTTTCATTCGTAAACGATGCGGTGGCAAAGCGTGTCCTGCGATGACAGGATACGTGGATAATCGATGGCCAGATCAGTAAAGGCTGTCTCGCCGGAAATCAGGTGATCGACACGGTCGTCGTGAAGCAGTTCAAGCGCCTTCGCCATCCTTCGCGAAAACGTCCAGCGGGCCTTTCTCGATGCGGGAATTGAGCCGACTTGCGAACTGATGAGCGATAGTCGCTTGGAGTGAAACGTGCCACCCAGCGGGATCGTCACGGACTTGTCGCCGTACCAGCTCGCCTCCACGATCCGCGCCTCTACTCCTGCATGCTGGATGGCATCTGCCAAAGCCGCATCAGATGCCGAAGCGTTGATAAGCACGTCAAAATCACCTTCGAGACCGCTGGCCTCGACGAAGCGGATGCCCATCGCTTGTGCATGAGCGCTGCGCTTAGCATTGATATCAATCAGAACCGTCTCTGTGCCGGGAATGCGGCCCGAAAGGTTGGCGATCAAGGTCCCGACGACGCCGCCGCCAAAGACCGCGACGCGGTCACCGGGTTGAATACGGGCATCCCAGACAATGTTGAGCGCGGTTTCCATATTGGCGGCCAGCACTGCTCGTGCGGGTGGAAGATTGTCCGGCAGCACGGAAATCATATCTTTCGTCGTGACGAAGAAATTCTGGTGAGGGTGAAGGCAAAAGACGGTCTTACCGACAAGCTCCTCCGGCCCGGCCTCCACTGTGCCCACAGCAGAATAGCCATATTTCACCGGGAACGAGAAATCGCCTTCCATATGAGGCCCGCGCATCCGGTCAAACTCAGCTTGCGGCACGGCACCCTTGAAGACAAGAGATTCCGTGCCCCGACTGATGCCGCTGTAGAGGGTGCGGACGAATACCTCATCGCCGTTGATGGATTCGACGGCACTTTCCCTAACGACGCAATGATTTGCTTTTTCGATCCAGAGTGCTCGGCACGTCGCCTTTTGATGCGGGTCTGCAGTGATGGTAGGAGATGCCAAAAGGGTGATCCCATTAAATGCTTGTTCAATGGAGCGTATTGCCGAGACGCGCGTTTTGTTCCGTGCAGGTTGCCAAAATAAATTTCAGTCCCGCGAGAAATCCACTCACGATCTTCTCCGTAAAAAACAATAACGCTAGGGAGAGAATGTCATATGTCGCCTATCAGTCAGCACGCTTTTCAGTTCACCACGCCTGAGATCGAAGTCGAGCGCGCTGTTTCCGAGCTACGTTTCGGTCGCCCCATCGTTCTGACATCCGGCCCACGAAAATTGGCCGTTATGGCGCTGGATGCCGTTGCGCCCTCTTTGTACGATCAGTTTGCCATAGCGACGGATCGCAGCCATTCCCTGTTGCTCACCGCCCCGCGTGCCAGCCGTTTCGGCATCATTGGAAACGCGGATATCTTGACGCCACTGTCCGGTGTGGATTTCGACCAAGCTTCTGCGCTGTCCTATGTTTTGGGGGCTGCTGGTCCTACGAAGTGGGTGGAAGCCGACGAACTTGCATCGCAAACGGCTGAATTGGCGCGGATCGCGTTGCTTCTGCCGGCAATGGTTCTCGCAGACGTCTCGGCTTCTCACGAGAGATTTGCGGGATGTTGCCAGCTGTCGGCCTCTCGGCTCAACGGTGCAGACGCTGCGCGCCAGAGGTTTGAAAAGGTCGTTCGCACACGCGTCCCTCTCAAGGATTTGGGCGACTGCGACTTTGTCGTTTTCCGGGGTGGACTTGCGCAGAAGGATCAGGTCGCAATTGTCGTCGGAAAACCGAATGTCTCGCGCACCGTGCCCATTCGCATCCATTCCTCGTGCATCACCGGTGACCTCTGCGGCTCGCTTAAATGCGACTGCGGCGATCAGCTACGCAACGGCTTGGCCCTTTTGAAGCAGCCGGGTGGCGGCGTGCTGCTCTATCTCGATCAGGAAGGACGCGGAACCGGTATCGGTGCGAAAATGCGAGCCTACGGTTATCAGCATCTGGGTCTCGACACGATCGATGCGGACGCTGAGCTTGGCCTCGCAGAGGACCACCGCCGGTATGAGGCAGCGGTTGCCATGCTGCGGCACATGAATATATCAAAGGTGGCTGTCTATACCAACAATCCGACAAAGATCAGTGCTTTGAGAGCAGGTGGTATCGAGGTCGATGCACGTGCTGCGGTGACAGGAACAGTGACGGCAGAAAATCAGAACTACCTCCGCACCAAAACTCTTCGGGCCGGGCATCTCATGGATATCAAGACTTTGGTGGCAGCCGAGTGAGTGCGCTGATCGGGAGGAATGAATGGCTCTGATCCACGGCGAAGTGCCCAATGATCGCAGGGGGCGAAAGCCCCTCGTTCACAATACCTTGTCGCATCTTGCCTGCCTGATGTTGGGTACAGTTATTGTTGCTCTTTTGCTCCGCACGGAGATGTCTCTTGGTTGGGATTTCGTGGCCGCTGCTGTGCTTTCACTGTCGATCATCTTTGGTTTTGTCGTGTATCTTCTTCCAGGTTATCCGCACCGACGGTTTGGCTATGCCAACATGGTCACGGCGTTCCGGGCATCGCTTGTCAGCCTGACAGGTGCGACGGTTCTGTGTTTTGAAAGTCTGCACAAGACCGACACCGTTCTCTGGGTACTGGTCGGGGTCGTGGTTTTTGCGCTGGCTCTGGATGGGATCGATGGCTATCTCGCGCGGCGGTATCGCCAGGAGTCCGAGCTTGGCGCGCGCTTTGATATGGAAGTTGATGCTCTCCTCATTCTGGTGCTTTCGGTCGCTGCGGCGATGATGGATAAGGCCGGTGCCTGGGTGCTCATGATAGGTCTGATGCGATATATCTTTGTCGCCGCAGGCTGGGCTGCACCATTACTCAGCGCCGACTTGCCCCCGTCGCTGCGACGCAAGTTCATTTGCGTGGTGCAGGTTGTCACCCTTTGCCTGATTCTGGTTCCAGCCATTACGGTCCCGATGTCAGCCTATCTGGCAGCGGTCGCACTCGCGATGCTGGTCGTTTCCTTTGCCATCGACGTCGTCTATCTCGTGCGTCAGCGCGTGAGGGCATGACAATCGCCTCCAGCCTGTCGCCTTAACTAGGGCTGGCGCGTTCGCTCGTCGTCTACTACGGGCAGCCATGGCGGCGTTATGCGCTGAAACGTTTTTATCGGCGTCTTGTCGCGCCTGGTGATCTTGCCTTCGATATCGGCGCGCATGTGGGCAGCCGAACGCGGACGTTGCTGGATATTGGTGCGAAAGTCGTTGCTATCGAGCCTCAGCCGATGTTTGCGGATTTTGTCGAAAAGCGTTTTGGGGACGAGCTTGAAGGCTTTGAGCCTGTCGCCGTCGGTCGCGCACAGGGGCAGGTCGAGCTATTGATCTCAAGCCGCCACCCAACAGTCACCAGTGTCTCCAGCAGCTTCGTGGATACTGTCAAACAAAGCGCGGGCTTTGCCCATGTCGACTGGGACAAGAAAGTTACCGTGCCGATGGTGACGATGGATGATTTGATCAAGACATTGGCTTGCCCAGCTTCTGCAAGATCGATGTGGAGGGAGCAGAAGCCGAAGTGCTATCTGGTCTCACCAAGCCGATCGATCTCGACGCTTTCGAATATATCCCCGCCATGCCGTCAGTCGCGTCTCAAGCCACCGGGTTGCTGCAGGCGCTCTCCGATTATCGTTTCAACCGCGTCGAGGGAGAAACGCACCGCTTCGTGTCTCCAGACTGGAAGACAGGCGCCGAGATGTTGGAGGCGTTGCAGTCCATCGCGCAAGTTACACCGTCCGGCGATATCTATGCCAAGGTTAAGCGAACGTGAGATCGCCCTCACGCGTCGCTTGGCCGCTTTCGGAAATCCACTGCGGCGAGGAACACGATGCCTGGCGCTGCTCCCGCAAGCGAGAGCCACCCATAGATGATGCTGGCGGCAATGCCGTCAACGGACGATGCTCCCAGCATGGGCCAAAGCGCCATCGCCGCAGCCTCGCGGGTGCCCCAGCCACCAAAGCCGGTTGGAATGAGCATCGCAACGAGAGAGAAGGGAATGACCGTCAGACACGCGACCCAGGGCAGCTGCGACCCCGTGGCCTGCGCCGCGATGAAGAACACGCCAATATAGCTTGCAAGAATACCGACGCTGGTGACGGCTTGAAAAAGCCAGGCCTTTCGCCGGACAAAAACCTCCATAAACTCCCCATTGAGCGTGCTTATGGCTGCGCCACTCCGCTTTTTCAGCAACACGGCAATTATGGTGATGACACTCACCGTAATCGCGATGATGAGGATATAGCGCATCTGATGGCTCAAATCGTCGCGGGTGATGAATGGCCAGATGGCGAGGCCGGTCGCTGCCAAAGCAAAAAACGCAATCTGCCCAGACAGTCTTTCGAAGACCACCGCCTTGGCCGGTTGCTTCCAGCCGCCCGGCTCGTCACTGCGCATCCTCCAGGCTCTAACGGCATCGCCGCCCACGCCGCCGGGCAGAGTTTGGTTGAGAAAGCTCGCAACATAATATTCCCTGATCGCCTTGAACCGCCCAATATTTTGGCCCAGACGAGCGGACGTGAAGCGCCACCGCAATGCCGAAAGAACGATCTGCACCTGCACCAGCACAAGACATCCGATGATAGCGCCCCACGAAATGCGCGCAAGCGACTGGTTAAGCGCCGCCAAATCGGTGCGAAGGATGATCACAGCAAGAACGGCCAGCGTGACGACGGATGCAACTATTCGCAGTTTGTTCAAGCGCGGCGGCCTTTGTATGATGGTTGTTTTTCCAGCAGGCCTATACGAGCCGTATCGGAAAGCGGATTGAAGTAATGGGCAACATCGTATCAGCTCGTGAACACATTAACTTGAAAGCGGTCATCGGTGCAGCGCTATTCTCTGTTACTGCTTTCCTCGCCTTCACGCTGCCTGACCACCCCGATGCACTCGGCGCAAGCAATTTTGCCCGGCTACCATTGGAATGGCCACTTATGGCTCTCTTGGCGTTGGTCACACAGGGATGGCTGAGGCGCGTCACCATCTTTGTCTGCGGCTTCATCGTCTTTCTCGTTCTGTTTCTGAAGACCGCCGATATCGGCGTGCAAAGCGCGTTTCAGCGGCAGTTCAATCCCTATCTCGACCTGAAAATGCTGATGGATGGCTGGAACCTGATATCCGGCACTATCGGCACCCCGGCAGCCGTTGCCGCGCTGGTCGGTGGCATCCTCATCGTTCTTCTGGTGGCAACGGTATTCCTCAAGTCACTGAAGTGGATGGCGCAGTCAAAGGGACGCCTGAGGCACCTGCTGCTGGGAGCCTTTGCGGCCATCTTGGTCGCTGGTGTTGGGCTGCTCTTGCTCGGGGCGCAAAGGATCACCTTAGCGACGCCCACTTATCTTTCCGCACGGCTCAATCTCATCGTGCGTTCCGTCGCGGACATGCAGGTTTTCGAACGGGAGCTCGCGACAGGTATCGCCCCACGCGACGGAAAGAACCTCTTCCAGGCGGTGAAGGGCAAGGATGTCATTCTCATCTTCGTGGAATCCTACGGAAGGTCCGCTGTCGAAGATCCTCAATACGCCAGCGTCACGTCACCAAGATTCTTCGCAATGGATAAACAGATCGCAGCGGCGGGCCTCCATTCCGCAAGCGGCTGGATTACCTCTCCCACGGTTGGTGGGCTAAGCTGGCTGGCCCACGGCACCTTGTTGTCAGGACTTTGGGTCGATAGTCAGGCCCGCTACGATCGGCTGATGATCAGCCGCCAACCGAGCCTGAACCGGTTGTTCTCACAGGCGGGCTGGCACAGCGTGGCTGTCATGCCCGCCATCACCATGGACTGGCCGGAGGCTGACTATTTCGGCTATGATCAGGTTCTTTCGGCGTCAGGCTTGGAATATAAGGGCAAGCCCTTCAATTGGGTCACGATGCCAGATCAATACACCCTGTCGGCCTTTGATCGCCTTGCTATAAAGCCTGCTCATGCGCGCGGCCAAAACGTTATGGCGGAAATAGCCCTCATTTCCAGCCATGCGCCCTGGACGCCGGTCCCCAAACTCATCGACTGGAACGCGGTAAGCGATGGATCGGCTTTCGATCAACAGGCTACCAGCGGGGATGCCCCCGCGGTCGTGTGGGCCAATCCCGACCGCGTCCGCTCTCAGTATATCCAGACCATCGATTATTCTCTGGCAACACTGGGCGATTTCATCGCCCGGCAGGGACGTGGCGCCACCTACATCATTCTTGGCGATCACCAGCCCGCGTCCATCATAACGGGGCCGGGCGCATCAAGAGCGGTACCGGCGCATATCATCACGGATGATCCGCAGCTTATGTCTCGTTTTTTGAAAGATGGTTTCACCAGCGGCATGAGCCCGACAGGTCAAACGCGAGAGCTGCGGATGGACGCGTTTCGTAGCCTGCTCATTCGAACCTTTGATGGATATTAGGTTTAATCGAACCCCACAGATATGATGGCGGGTCGTAAATGCCCCGATGACCTTCAAGTCGGAACCAAATCCGGCTCGACATTTCGGGATCATCTCAGTTCGGCAGGCGAGGAGGATTGAATCGCCGGATTCAATCCTCAAAGGCATCAACGGGGCGCGATTAGCGGAGGACCGTGTTATCCTTGGCCACCAGTTTGCCGTTTTTGAAAACGTTGCGGCGTTTGGGGAAAGCGACGACGGCTTCGGGAATGCACGTGGCCGCCAAAGTAACGAAGTCAGCCTTTGCGCCAACAGAAAGACCCCAATCCGACAATCGCAAAGCAGTTGCGCCTTCAGCCGTGACGATGTCAAATGCCATCTCTAGTTCAACATCGGTATAGAAACCGGAGCGATAGCCGATAATCTCGGCCCGGTGCAGCATATCGCCGTCGCCATAGGGCCACCAGGAATCGCGAATGTTGTCGCTTCCGCTGAAAACAGTGACGCCTTCGCTGCGCAAAAGGGCAACGGGCGGGAAATTGTGATTGCCGGGCGCGTTTGTCATGATCGAGACGCCGCTCTTTGCAATGGTCGCAGCAATTTTTCTGGCTGGGTCCGGCGCAAGATCGCCAAGCCCATAGGCGTGGCTGATTGCAACATGACCTTGCATTCCAAGCGCGACTGTTCGCGCGCAAATCTCCTCGATTGTGAACGCACCCATGCTTCCTGCGTCATGAAGATGGATGTCGATGTCTACGCCATGTTTTTCGGCCACGCCGAAAACGACATCGAGATGGCCGTTCACATCGCGGTCGAAGCTTGCCGGGTCTAGTCCGCCAACCAGGTCGGCACCCAGTTTGATTGCTTCATCCAGCAGTTCCGGTGTGCCGGGACTTTTCAGAATGCCGCTCTGGGGAAATGCGACCAACTGAATATCGATCAGATCCTTATAGTCTTCACGAACTGCCAGAATGGTCTCCAGCGATTTCAGGCCGACGGA
The DNA here is from genome assembly GCF_040427045.1 of Agrobacterium vacciniicorymbosi. Lineage (NCBI taxonomy): Bacteria > Pseudomonadati > Pseudomonadota > Alphaproteobacteria > Hyphomicrobiales > Rhizobiaceae > Agrobacterium > Agrobacterium vacciniicorymbosi. Next base: position 40,841 of record NZ_JBETMF010000007.1, on the reverse strand, counting down.
GCCATCCACCATGACGTGGCTGCGCATGTGCAGCGTTCCATTGCCAATGCAAAGATCGAGTTGGTCGCGCGCTCGTTTGTCCATCGGCGCAGCGATAGCCATGTTTTCCGCCTGGAATGCGACGCGCTCATGCACGTCGAAGCCATTCGTGCAGGGGCGATGCGGTATCCATGTGTCGCCGTAAAAGCTTGTATCCAGATGGATATGTCCTTCGACAAATCCCGGTACAAGCATATCTCCGGCAATGTCGATGACGGAAGCAGAGGCGTTATCCGACCCGGCAGGTTCGATCGATGTGATCCGTCCGCCCTCTACGCTGATGTCACTCAGCAGGCCGTCTGCCAGGTTGGCATTGGTGAAGACAGTCTTTGTCATGGTGATTGAAACTCCTAATGCAACTTATGACGTCTTCGACGTCGAAATGGTGGCGACTGCTAAAGCGAGGCCATATGGCAGGCGACAACACCGCCGCCTTGGCGCTCGCGTGACTTCGGGGCCTCCCGGCTGCAAATATCGGCGGCAAAGGGACAGCGTGGGTGGAAAGCACAGCCTTTGGGTGGATCAAGCGGACTGGGCGGTTCGCCACCCATCAGCGCCCGGTCGCGATTTGGGGAGGCCACATCCGGGATCGTCTGGAGCAGCAATTTTGTGTAGGGATGCTGCGGATTGGCAAATAGCGCTTCCGTCTCAGCCTCTTCCACGATCCGCCCAAGATACATCACGGCAATTCTATCTGCCATGTGGCGCACGACGGCAAGATTGTGACTGATAAACAGGTAGGTCAGCCCAAGCTCATCCTGAAGCTTGCGCATCAGATTGAGGATTTGCGCTTGTACGGAGACATCGAGAGCCGATGTCGGTTCGTCGCAGACGAGGAATTCCGGCTCGCTGGCGAGTGCACGGGCAATCGAAATACGCTGCCTTTGACCACCGGAAAACTCATGCGGATAGCGCCTGCTATCATCGGGTGAAAGGCCAACGATCTTCAGCAGATCGGCCACACGCTCGGTCACTGCCTCCGGACTGTCGCGCAGGCCAAATTCGCGGATGGGTTCGGCAATGATATCGCCGATGCGCCAGCGCGGATTGAGGCTTGCATGCGGGTCCTGGAAGATCATCTGCGCTTCCATTGGCTTGCCGTCGCCGGCCGGTGCGAAGACGATGGCGCCTTCGGTCGGGGCGTAGAGCCGCGTCACCAACCGTGCGACAGTGGATTTCCCGCAACCGGACTCGCCGACAAGTGCCAAGCACTTGCCTTTCTGAACGATGAAAGTGACATCCTGCACGGCATGCAGATAGCGTTTCGGCTTGCGCTCGATCATCCTGTTCAGCCACGGCGTCGACACATCAAAGACCCGCGTTAGCTGGTCGACTTCAAGGGCGTTCTTGGAAGTTCTCATGCAACACCTCCGTCATGAAGCAGGCAGGCTACGGCACCATGTGCCTGGGGTATCAGCGCCGGGCGGATTTTGAGACAGCGTGGTCCGACGGCACGACAGCGTGGATTGAAGGCGCAGCCAGGTGGAATGGCGTTCAGTCGTGGCATGGAACCGTCGATCTGGGTGAGGTGCTCGACACGTGCGCCAAGGGCGGGAATGGAGCCCATCAGGCCGCGCGTATAGGGATGTTTCGGGCGGGCTATGACATCTTCAACGGTGCCGATCTCGATGATGCGGCCTGCATACATCACCGCTACGCGGTCGGCCGTCTCTGCGATTACGCCCATGTCGTGCGTGACCAGCATGACGCCAGCACCTTGCTCCCGGCACAGCTTGCGCAGCAGGCTGGTAATCTGCGCCTGTATCGAAACATCAAGCGCTGTGGTCGGCTCATCGGCGATGATGAGTTGCGGATTTCCCGCAAGTGCCAGGGCGATCACGACGCGTTGTCGCATGCCGCCGGAAAACTGGTGCGGATAATGGTCGATGCGCTCTTCCGCACCGGGAATACCCACCTGTTGCAGCAGATGAATGCCATGAAGACGCGCCTGCGCACGGTTGCGGTCCGAATGCAGCCGGATGGTTTCGATGAGTTGTTGACCGACTGAAAACAAAGGATTGAGCGAGGTCAGCGGGTCCTGAAATATGGCACCAACCATCCGGCCTCGCACGTTTTCCATCTCGTCATCGTTCAGATTATCCGTCCGTTTGCCGCCGATATGGATTTCGCCGGAAGCGATGCGGCCGGGCGGTTCGAGAAGACCGAGAACGGCCATGCCGGTCATCGACTTTCCAGCACCCGACTCCCCGACCACACCGAGGATTTCGCCCTGCGCAATTGTCAGGGACACATCCGACAACGCAGTCAGAACTCCACTGCGGGTTGGAAATTCGACAGACAGACCTTTGACCTCGAGAGCGGGGGAGGCACCTGCTGAGTTCATGACGACACCTCACTCTGGAGGGAAGCATAGCTGGGTGGAAAGATGTCCTCCACCGGCGGATGGCCATAGGTACGCTCGGGATAACGGGCGATCAGACCGTCAAATTGCTGCTGTGCCTGACCTCGTGCGGCGACGAGATCAATTCCGGCTACCTGTCCATCCCGCATGGAAATCCGGCCATCGACGATTGTCGCGCGGGTGACGCGACCTGTTGCGCCATAGACAAGCGTCTGGATGGGATCGATACGCGGCGCGATCATCCGATCGGCCATGTCGAACACGGCAATGTCGGCCTTTGCGTCAACAGCAATGCGTCCGAGGTCGGGACGCTGAAGGGCATCCGCCCCTGCCAGAGTTGCAGCGTCGTAGAACTCGGCTGCCGATCCGGCATCGCCGCGTCCTTCAGCAATTCTGTTTGCCATCATGCCAACGGCCATGTTCAACACCATGTCGGGCGGGGCCGTATCTGTTCCCAGGCCGATGCGGATGCCTTTTGCTTTCAATAGGGAAAAGGACTTGAGCGAGGAACCGTGCCGCGCAGACACAAGCGGACAATGGGCGACGGTGACGCCGTTTGCCGCATACCGCAGCAGATCTTCGTCGGTTGCCACTGTCGCATGCGGTGCGATCAGTCGCGAGGAGAGTAAGCCGAGACCATCAAGCCATTGCGGCGCGGTGGTGCCATGCAGCCGCTGGACGGTCTGCAGTTCCATTTCGCCTTGCGCCATGTGCAGACGTACGGGCAGATCCAGATCATTGGCATAGGCAAATGTCTGGCGCAGCAGCTCCTCCGTGCAGGTTTCGACACGGTCGGGAGCGAACATGCCAGAAATCAGGCCCTTGCCGGTGCCGTGAACCCTTTTGGCAAATTCGGCAGCATCCGAAAGCTCGCGAAGTCCGCGTGCCTCGTCAAACACCGGCTGCATGGCACCCGCTTCATCGAGGATGACGCCGCCTGTGCGATAGGCCGGGCCAAGCCAGACGCGGATGCCGAGTTCTTCTGCCGCGACGGCGGCAGCCTCGAATTCGGCGACCGTTTCACCCCATGCGCGATAGAAAAGCGATGCGATGGGTAGCGCCGACGTTATGCCGTTCAGCAGCAACTGAGCAAAAGCGTAGCGTTTCTGAAATGCCAGTTCCTCTGGCGTGTACATCTCATAGGCCCGTGCGGCGTACTCGGAGGGCCAGACGCGCCCCTTTTTCCAGCCGGGCTGGTTGTCCATTGCAAGCACGGTCGTGTCGAGATCGGAGAGCGCATCGAGATCGACAAAGCCCGGGCCGATGAGGGCTTCGCCCATGTCGTAACGCGCGGCCAGCTCGCCGTCGAAACGGGACCCGACCCAGATGATGCGATCGTTCTCGATGACCACTTCGCCGCCGTTTATCAGGCGCCTGCCTTCCGGCATGTCGGCAATCACGTAACGCGCGGCCAGCGCCCAGCGACCGGCCGGACGTTTGCCGAGAGGGAGCTTGGACCAGTCAGCATTCCTCATGGCCGTGCTCTCAGGCTTGCGCCGTCGCGTGCAACGATATTACCGGCGGTGACCGCGAGTTTGCGCGGCTGGTGTGTAACGATGGCTTCGCCGACGCTTTCACCTTCGACAAGCACGACGTCACCACGACCGCCCACCTCAAGTGCATGCGCGGAACGGTCCATCGCCAAAGCGCCTCCCGTGGTGCAGACGTCAAGAGCCATGGCAAGCTCATCATCGCGGCGTAGGTTGTTTTTCATGCCCAGCAGCATGGCCCGTTCCAGCATGTCGCCATTGCCATAGGGCCCCCACGTATCGCGGAAGCCATCCACCCCGGCACCGAAGCGAACACCCGCAGCATGCAGACGTTTCAGCGACGGGACTTCACGCGATGGCGGTGCCGTCGTAAAAATAGGCACATCCAGCTCTGCGCAGGTGTCGATCAGGGCTTGCGAGACATTCCAATCCGGAAGGCCCAGGCAGAAGGCATGGCTGACCGCGACCTTACCCTGCATGCCCATAGCGCGGATGCGCTCGAAGATCATCTCCATCGAGAATGCACCCAGCTCTCCGCCTTCGTGGAGATGGATATCGATGCCTTTTCCGTGTTTTTCAGCAATGGCGAAGATCGTATCGAGATGTCCTTTCGGATCACGATCCATGCCGCAAGGATCAAGCCCGCCGACCAGATCGGCACCCATCTCCATGGCCTTGTCCAGCAGTTCGGCGGTGCCGGGTCTGCGCATCAGTCCTGATTGTGGGAAAGCGACAATTTCAATTTCGACCACGCCCGAAAGCTGACGCCGCGTTTCCATCACGCCTTCCAGTGCGATCAAGCCCTGGTCGGTGTCGATGTCAACATGGGTGCGGATCAGAGTCGTGCCATATCCCACAGACTGCAACGACTGGCGCATGGATTGCACATGGGCGTCGAGACCGTATTCACGCTTTACCGCGCGCTCATTGTCGATCTTGTCGATCAACCGCGGGCCGACTGTGTTGACGTACCAGGGATATCCCAACAGCGACTTGTCAAGATGGGTGTGGGCATCGACCAGACCGGGAATGGCAATGCGGCCGCCCGCATCCTCGACTGTTACGCCGTCGGCCGCGATGTTCGCGCCGAGTTCAGCGATGCGGCCATCCTTGATCAGGATATCGGCCTCTGCGCCACCCATGGGTCTTGCATTGGTAATCAGAAGATCGGTCATCAAAATGCCTCAGCGTAATTTGGGGTTAAGGGCGTCGCGCAGCCAGTCGCCGAGCACGTTGATGGACACAACGAGCAGACAGAGCTGGAGGCCCGGGAAAAGCACGATCCACCACAGACCGGAGAACAGATACTGATTACCGATGCGGATCAGCGTTCCGAGCGATGGCTGTTCCGGCGGCATGCCGACGCCGAGAAAAGACAGCGTCGCCTCGATCAGGATGCCCAAACCGAAGTTCAGCGTGGCTGTCACCAGCAGGGGTGTCGTGGTGTTGGGAAGGATGTGTTTCAGCATGATGCGCCATGTCGGCACCCGGATGAGCCTTGCCGCCTGGACATATTCCTTATTGCGCTCGACCATCGTCTGCGCTCGCACAGTTCGTGCATATTGCACCCACGCAGACAGCGAAATCGCAAACACGATGACGCCCGATGAGCCTGCCTCGCGCAGATAGGGCGGCAGGAGTTGCCGGGCGAGTGCGGAGACGAGAATGGCGATCAGCATTGTCGGCATGGATAGCAGCACATCCCCCGCCCGCATCAGCAGGCTGTCGGCCCATTTGCCGTGGTAGCCGGCAATCAGTCCGAGCGTAGAGCCAACCACCAGCGACACCGCCACGGATGCGGCACCGATGATGATGGACGCCCGCGATCCGTAAAGGACGGCCGATAACAGGTCGCGTCCCTGAACGTCGGTGCCAAGAATGTAGGGCCACTGTCCCTCAGCCATCCAGATCGGCGGGATTTCGGCATTCAACAGATCGAGAGAGGCGAGATCATAGGGGTTCTGCACCGTAAACAAAGGGGCCAGAAAAGCCGATGCGATCAGACCTAGAAGCATGATTGCTGCTATGATCGCAGATGGATGATGCGTAAAGCTCCATCCCAGATCGGATTGCAGCAATCGTGCAAATCGCGATGGTCTGGTCGTTGTTGGTGTTGGCTGGACGGCGGTCATGGTGGTGCTCCTGTCACGCGGCGCGCAGACGCGGGTCTATGACCGCATAGGCGATGTCGACGAAGGTGTTCAGCGTTACGAAGATGAAGGATACGATACACAGATAGGCCGCCATGACGGGGATATCGACGAAGGTGACGGCCTGCATGAACAGCATGCCCATGCCTGGCCACTGGAAAACCGTTTCTGTGACGAGGGCAAAGGCAATCAGGTTGCCCACCTGCATGGCAGTCAAGGTGACGACCGGCATCAGACAGTTCTTCAGTGCATGGCGAAACCACAGGGCGCGGCGCTTGACGCCACGTGCACGGGCAAACTTGATGAAATCCGCCCGCAACGTTTCCAGCATTTCTGCCCGCACCAGCCGCATGACAAGAGTAATCTGGAAAAGCGACAAAGACAGGGACGGCAGAATGACAGCGGCGCGGCCTGAAGGCGTCAGCAGCCCCGTGGACCACCAGCCGATGCGCACCACATCGCCTCGCCCATAACCCGGCAACCAGCCGAGCGTAACGGAAAATATCAGGATCAGGAGAATGCCTACGAGAAAACTCGGCAGGGATACGCCAATGATCGAGCTGAACTGAAGGCTTTCCGCCCACCACTTCCCCCGACCGATGGCCGTGAAAACACCCAGCGGTATACCGATGGCGAGCGACAGAATGGTAGCGATGATGACCAGTTCGAAGGTTGCGGGGAAACGTTCAGCAATAAGACCAAGTACGGACTGCTGATTGCGCCAGGACAGGCCGAATTCCCCCTGCGCGGCATTGGCGACAAAGCGAACATATTGCACGAGGAAGCCGTCGTTCAAGCCGAGGCGTCCGCGCAACTCGTCGCGATCAACCTGGGTCGCGCTTTCGTTGACCATCATCTCGACGGGATCTCCCAGAAAACGGAAGATGAGAAAGGCAAAAAAAGCAACTGTCAGCATCACGAGAACGGCATTGCCGATCCGCTTGATGAGGAAAGCGAGCATCGTGAAGTGTCCTTGATCTGGCCGACGTGAAGGAGCGGTCCCCCGCCAAAATCCTGGCGGGGGCGCGGATTACATCTTCACCAGCCACAAACGCGGCAGGTTATCCGAAAAGAGCGGAAAATCAGCAATCTTGGCGCTTGTGGCCCAGGCGAGTGGCTGCTGATGGAGCGGGATCATCAGCGCGTGGTCCTTGGCGATCTTCAGCGATTGTGCTTCCAGTGCAAGGCGCTTGGTCATATCGAGCTCAACCGCCGATGCTTCTGTCACCTTGTCGAATTCCTTGTCAGACCAGCCACCCCAGTTAAAAATCCCGAACGAACCTTCCTTGGTGTGGAGAACCTGCGATGTCAGACTGTAGGCATCCAGCATGGGCAGAGTGGCCCAGCCGAGCGTATAGACATCGACCTTGCCCGCAGACCGTTTCGGTGTCTGGACCGCGCGCGGACCTTGATCCAGTTTTGGCTTGAGGCCGACGCGGGACCACATGGATGCGACTGCCTGACACATCTGCTCTTCATTGACCAAAGTATCTGCGCAGTTGAATTCGAATTCAAAACCTTCAGCACCAGCCTCTTTGAGAAGTGCCTTTGCCTTCTCTGGATCGGCTTTGACCGGTTCGTCCAGTGCCGCATCATATCCCGGGATCTGCGGTGCTACGAGTGCGCCGGCATTGCGGGAATTGCCGCGCATCACGCGCTTCTGGATCAAATCCAGATCGATTGCGAGCTGCATGGCCTGACGAACGCGCAGATCCTTCATCGGGTTGGGTGCACCCGACAGCAGTTGGTCGCGCTGGCTGAAGCCGATCATGACGGTGCGAAGATCGGTCCCTTCGAGAAGCTTGACCTGCCCGGAGGCGGCTTCAAGCCGCGGCAAGTCCTGCACCGGTGCCTGATCCGTAAAGTCGATATCGCCGGACAAAAGTGCGGCGACGCGCGTGGCGCTGGAGGCAATCGGCGTGAGCTCGATGCGGTCGATATTGTGCTGGGGCTTGTCCCACCAGCCGTCATATTTCACGAAGACGGTTTTTGCATCCGGCTGGCGACTTTCCACCTTGAAGGGGCCGGTGCCGTTTTCATTGTAGGTCGCGTAACCCTCGGTACCAGAGCCGACATCTGTCGGGGCTTCGGCATTGTTGTCCTTTAGCCAACCCGCATCGAAAATGTATATCGTCGTCAGATCGTTCAGCAACAGCGGGTAGTTGGCGGAGACGTCGATTTCGATGGTGTGGGCGTCGATGACGCGTGAACCCTTATAGGCCGGAATGTTGCCGCGCAGCGGTGATTTCGGGTTGGTGGCGCGCAGAAGCGACGCCTGCACATCGTCTGCTGTGAAATCGGCTCCGTTGTGGAATTTCACGCCCTCGCGCAGTTTGAAACGCCATGTGGTGGGCGAAACGATTTCATACGAAACCGCAAGGGCAGGCTCGAGCTTCAAGTTGCGGTCATATCGCATCAATCCTTCATAGGAATGATTGAGGACACCGAGCGCAAAACTGTCACCGTAGGAGTAAGGGTCGAGCGAGCTGATGTCTCGAGACGCTCCCCATTTCAATGTCGTCGCTGATGCTGGCATTGCCAGCGCCAGAAACGCTGCACTTGCCATCATGATTCTGGATAATTGCATTTATTAGATCCCCTCGGATTGCATTCAATGTTGTCGGCACTCTCTCGCTAACTGGAGTAACCGCTGTTGAAACCCGTTGCTGCAAACGGCTTTTAAGCTCATTTTTGCAGTCTATAGCCAAGGATAATGGAGTTTGAATGCGAAATCAATAAAAAATTGCATGCAATTTAAAGGAATGGATTTTGTGCAATAATTGTGCGATACACGGTCAAAATTGCACCAGATAACGAGCGTGTGTTATGTCTACAAATCTCAGCAGAAGTGACGCGATTTACGCCTCGCTTCGTCGTGCGATCCTCGAGCAAGCGTTGAAACCCGGAACGAAATTGCCGGAGGACTCCATAGGCGATACATTCGGCGTAAGCCGAACCAGCGCCCGAAATGCTTTGTTACGGCTAGCCTCCGATGGTCTGGTTGAGATCAAGCCCAATCGTGGCGCGGCCGTTGCCATGCCGACGCTGGAAGAAGCGGAAGAAGTTTTTGCGTTGAGGCGCTGCCTGGAGCGCGAGGTCATCGGCCGTTTGTGCAAGCGTATGCCCAGAGACGGGATCGATGCCCTGATCAGTCACGTACGCGAGGAAGAGCGGGCGCTGCAGGCATCGTCCCCCCGTTCGATCCGGCTAGCTGGCGAGTTCCACATTCTTCTTGCCGAACTGACGGGCTCCAAACTGCTGATCGATTTCATCAGCCAGATTGTCTCGCGCTCATCGCTTATTCTGGCACGCTTCGGGCGTCCGCATTCTGCCGAATGCGGAATCGATGAGCATGTCCAGTTGATCGAGGCACTTAAAAATCTCGATGCTGAAACGGCAACTCGCATCATGGATCATCACCTGCATGCCGTCGAAGACAGGGCCAAGGTGGACGAGAAGGACGATGGTCCTGATATCACCGAGATTCTCAGCCGCTATATTTCGGTATCCGATTAGGAGAGTGCATGCGTCAATCGGAAAACACGGCGGCCCGCTCGAATAAGGGCATGATCACGACGCCCCATCACACGGCGAGTGAAGCTGGTTCTAAAGTCTTGCGGCGTGGCGGTACGGCAATAGAGGCGGTGATTGCCGCCGGTGCAGCGCTCACCGTTCTTTACCCGCATTTCTGCGGGCTGGGCGGAGACGCGATATGGATCGTTGCAGACCACACAGGTCGGCGAAAGACAATCATGGGGATCGGTCAGGCAGCTGAAAATCTGCCGGTGCTGGATGCCATCCCGCAGCGTGGCCCCCTCTCGGCTCTAACAACGGCAGCGCTGGTCGATAGCTGGGGCGAAGCCCTGCGATATTCCTCCGAGAACTGGCGGGGGACAGAGAGCTTAGGGGCTCTGCTGGCGGACGCGATTGAACTTGCCGCGGACGGCTTTCCTGTCAGCGAGTCCCAAAAGCACTGGTATGATTATCGTGCGAACGAAGTCGTAAATTGGCCCGGTTTCGACGCCCACTTCGTCACCGAAGGCATTCAGCGTCAACCGCAACTGGCCTCGGCACTCGAGCGGATCGCTCTCAACGGCCACCGCGAATTTTATGAGGGCGAGCTTGGCCACCGCATCGTAGCTGGCCTCGAATATGCTGGCAGCCCAATCCGTCTGGGCGACATGCAAAAGACCGCAGCACGGATTGTTGATCCTGTCTCTCTGGTCTATCGCGGCATTGAACTCCTGGCACCGCCGCCGCCATCGCAAGGCGTGACGACAATCGGGATCATGGGTGTTCTGTCGAACTTCGACATGGCAAACGTGGACCCGTCATCAGCAGAATTCTACCATCTCTGCGTGGAGGCGGTGAAGCAGGCCTTTCGTGATCGTGGTGCTATCGCGGACCCGGATTTCGTAACGCAGGAATGTGGGAGTTTGTTGAGCGAAATCGTCCTGTCACGCAAGGCGGCAGAAATTGATCGGAACGTTGCCCGCCCTTGGCCAGCCGTCCATCAAACCGGCGACACGGTTTATCTTGCCGCGGTCGATCACGAAGGTCGTTGCACCAGCGTTTTGCACAGCACCTATTATGACTGGGGAAGCGGTGTGTTGCTTGGTGACACCGGCATTCTCTGGCAAAATCGCGGTGCCGCCTTTAGTGCCGATCCAGCAAGCCCCAATGTTCTGGCTCCGGGAAAGAGGCCATTTTATACGCTCAACCCCGGCCTCGGCTTGCGAGACGGCAAACCGCATCTTCTTTATGGGACACAAGGGGCCGATGGGCAGCCACAGACCCTAACACTGTTGTTGAGCCGTCTGATCGACCACTGCTTCGATCCGCTCTCGGCGCTTGCTGCCCCCCGTTTCCTACTCGGTCGAACTTTCTCCGATACACGCGATAACCTCAAGATAGAGGCATCGGTTGGAGACGGGGTTATCGCGAAACTACATGGAATGGGCCATGAAACGATTGCCATTCCCGCGCTTAGCGCTTTGGCCGGGCAGGCGGGCGTGATCCGAGTGAACGGTGATGGCTGGATCGACGGCGCACATGATCCTCGCAGCGATGGCTGCGCCATCGGTATTTGAGGGTAGAAATGCACGCCGATCTTGTCATTCGAAATGCACAGCTGACAGATCAGCCCCGGCCGGTAGATATCGCGGTCAAGGATGGTCGCATCGCTGCGATCGGCGCGAACATCCGCTGCGATGCGATTATCGAGGAGGATGTGGAGGGCAATGTCGCGTTTCCCGGCTTTGTCGATAGCCATGTCCATCTCGACAAGGCTTGCATATTGGATCGCTGTACCATCTGCGCGGGTACGCTCGAAGAAGCCGTGCATGAAACGGCAAGAGCCAAGGCCGGATTCTCTGAAGAAGACGTTTTTGAGCGAGCGTCTGTCATCGTCCGGCAAGCCATCGTCCACGGCACCACGCGCATGCGCACCTTTGTGGAGATCGATCCCCGAGCTGGCATGCGCTCTTTTGAAGCGATCAAGCGCGTGCGCGAGCGGTTTTCCTTTGCCATAGACATCCAGATCTGTGCCTTCGTACAGGAGGGGCTGACGCAGGAGCCTGAAACGGAAGCCATGCTGGATGAGGCGCTTCGCACCGGAGCGGACCTCATAGGTGGTTGCCCCTACACCGATCCCCGACCGGAGGAGCACATCAGGCGTATATTCGCGCTGGCACGAAAGCATGACGTCGACGTGGACTTCCATCTGGATTTCAACCTCGACCCGAAAAAGACAGACCTGCCAGCGGTCATGGAGGCTACGCTTGCAAACGCGTATTATGGCAGAGTGACGATTGGTCATGTCACCAACCTCTCCGCGCTTGCTCCGGCAGCACGTTCAGCTATTGCACGTAAGGTCGCCGATGCCGGGATCGCCGTGGTGACGTTGCCTGCCACGGATTTGTTTCTGACGGGACGCGATCACCAATTCAACATTCCTCGAGGCATAACACCCGCACATCTCCTGCTTAAAGAGGGAGTGCAGGCTGCGATCGCGACCAACAACATTCTCAATCCCTTCACCCCATTTGGAGATGCCTCGCTGGTGCGAATGGCCAGTCTCTATGCCAACGTCATGCAGCTCTCCCGCGATGAGGATATGGAGTCGGTTTTCCATATGGTCGGCGCGCACGCAGCGAAGATCATGCGCGCGCCTTACGGGTTCGCTGTCGGTGAATTGGCCGACATCGTCATTCTTGATGCCTTGGACCACCGCAACGCCATAAGATCAGGCGCGCAGACCTTGGCAGGCTGGAAATCGGGAGTGAAAACGTTCGTCCGCTCAAGACCGCAATTATTTGAACATCTGGCGGTAAACACGATCGATGGCACCGACTTCGTGCCAGACGACTAGGCATTCAGACCCAGTGCCTCTGTGAGCTACGGTCAATGCTTGAGAGGCTTGTCGCGTCAGCGAGGATTGATCGCCCGGCAGGTAGTTTCCATTTTGGAGCCGGCCCGGCAAAACGGCCCTGCGCCACAATGTTCTTGGCCGCAACAGCAGCCGCACTGGCGATCCCCACCTGTGAGCGTTGAGGGGTATAATCCAAGCCCTGCATACCCTCAGGTGACTTCAGTTGGAGCGCTAAAAGGACACATGTGTTTTCTGCTTCCATGGCCCACCAAGATATTCCCACAAATCGAGTCCGGTGATCCGAATTGGGTGCGGCTTAAACTCTTGGCTCAGGTTACGGTAGAGGTCGTCGGCCTTGATTTTTGTAGATTTGTTCAACACCGTTATGTGCGGTTGCCAATTCTGTTTATCCTGGGGGCCAAGCCACGCGACAAACTCTCTTTTTAAAGCTGCCCGAACGTCTTGCAGCTTCAAGCTTTCGATCGAATAGGCAACGCCTGCTCCAAGATGCCTGACACCGCTCACCTCCGCAATGATAGTATCCGTCTCATGCGCAATGCGGAGGAGCCTGTCGACAATCGGTGCTTCATACTCGCCGGGTAGCCGATGAAACATAGTCAGATGAGCGCGAAGAAAATTTCGATCTGGTGGGAAATGTGCTTGCCGAAGACGATCAAAGGGCTCGAGATCACTGTCCTCGATACGACCTGTCAGAATAAGTGGGTGAGCTGTCTTCAATCGAACGCCCTTGATTCCGTTTTTTAGTTTCGGTAGCCATCATAAGCTATTGAAATAGAATAATATATTTCAAAAAGTTGTGAAAAGATCTACCTTCCTTGTTTATTATAAGAGAAAAAAGTGTACGTGTTGACAGCCTGTGTTGATACATGACGCACTGGATCACTCCTCCACGAACCGACGGGTTACAGGTCAGTGAAATCTGGCTGGCGTCTCGAATATCCGGTTGTAGCGATTTGCGATCGATCTGTTGGAAACTCGTGGCCGCGATAGCTGACTAACATCTTGAAAAGGTCGTTGCGCAGAGTTTTTCGTGGGCCGAACTCAGCGTGGATATGCTCGGCTATTTTTTTGTTTACCCCCGTAAGTGATCCAACGGATTCGCCTTCTGCAATGACCACTAGATTGACGGTGTTGGGGTCCGTCGTTTCCTCCTGACTAAAAACTTCATACATCTGGTTTGGTTCGGCGAGAGCTACTTTAAAGCCAACAAGGTGGCCCTCCGTGATTAACTGTTGCAACCCGGCTTCAAGGGCCTGTATCGATGATTGCGTGTTGGCTCGATCTACGGAGTAGGCCTGAACAATTGCGGCCCCGCCAATCCCGTTACCACCACTCGCCGCGATCTCTCCCGGAATTCTGAGGACCCTTGAGAAATGCTGACGCATCTTGAGCGACCAGGGCGTGGGGTTGCGGACGAGATCGAGATAAGCGGGATGCTCGATCACCCCGAGATTTTCAAGTTCGTAGAGTGTGAAATAGGTTTCGCTTTGGCTGGCCGACACGTAACGACGGGCGGCCTGCATGCCCGGTACGGTCAAACGTTCGGGTACATGTTCGAACGTGTGCCACGATGCGTATTCTTCGGCGAGGTTTGACGGATAATCGTTCCAGAGTGCGAGTATGGCTGCGGCCATCAAACCTCTCCCATTCGTAAAATGACTTTGGAGGCGACATGGTCATGGGCAGCCTGAAAACCGGCCAGAGCATCGTTGAGCGGCAGGGTGTGCGAAATCAGTTGCCGCATCAAATCCTGATGGCCATCAAGAAAGGCGATGACGCCATCCCAGTCGGCTGCGTGGGCTCTATAGGAGCCGCGTATTTGCTGGTGCATGCGCACAAGCGTTGTGAGATTGATTTCAGCGGGTCTGGGATGAATGCCGACGACGGTGAAAATTCCGCGCTTTTTCAGGAATGGCAGGGTAGCGGCGACGAGCGTTGGCACACCCGCCGCCTCGATAATCGCATCGAACGGCGCAAATTCGGAAAGCGCGGTTTCCATGTCTCTGTCGTTTGTATCGATCAGATGCTCAAAACCGGCAGCGGCTAAGTTCTCAAGACGTGGCCCATCATCACGTCCCATGACGACAACCTTAGCGCCGCGCGAGCGCGCCAGAATTGCGATACCTTGACCGATGAAGCCCGGCCCGACTACGAGTATTGTCTGACCTGCCGTAACCTCAGTCGTCGCGACAGCCTCCGCGCATACTGTCATCGGCTCTGCCAGTGCCGCGATATCCATGTCGAGACTGTCCGGCAGCGTGTGGCAATTGCCGTAGGGAACGCAGACATAGGATGTGAATGCACCGTTTCTGCCGATACCGACGCCCTTGCGCGACGTGCAATTATCCTCGTCGCCTTGGCGGACGATACTCAGACCAAGAGACGGTTGAACTTGCCAACAAACTTTGGTGGTCATGGCCGGAACGGCAAGTCGTGCCGCAGAAAGTTCTTGAGCGCGTCGATACGCATGTCAGGATGATGACACCGATCCTTGGCACCTGTGCGGATTGAAGCCGTCCGACCGAACGGTGACGAGACTCTCTATCCCAGCCTGTGCGCCAGTTCTCCTGGCGTATCTTCACCCTTAACCAAAGCGTTTCTTCAACGATTTGGATTGAAGGCACCTCCTGCACGGCATGGTGCTAGGCGACACTCTCAAGTGAGACTCGACGTTCTATCGCGGGATTTTTCCGATAAGCAAGGCGGCTAAAGGCGAGTAGCCCAATGTAGGCCTGATTGTTCAAAACGTCTCTCTGTTGGGGGGGATAGAAAGTTTGTCGAGAAGATCTATGCGGGCAATGCCACCCTTTCACGGTTCCCCCTCTCGCTCACATAGCCGCGGCTGCCATCCATTAAGGTGCGCGTATAGGGATGCTCTACGGTGTTCTGGAGCAGTTGCTGCCTCGTGGCAATCTCAACGAAACCGCCGCTCTGCATGATCGCGACCCGATCACACAGATGTGCGACCACCGCGAGATCGTGACTGACAAGGATATAAGTCAGTTTCTCACGCTCACGTAAATCTTTAAGCAGATTGAGGATTTCTGCCTGAATGGACACGTCAAGGGCAGAGGTCGGCTCATCGAGCAGGAGGATTTTTGGCTCAAGAATAAGAGCGCGAGCAATCGCCACGCGCTGTCGCTGGCCGCCGGAAAGCTGGTGCGGATAGCGATATCGAAAGTTTAAGGGCAGGCCGACATCTGTCAGCACTTTTTCGATGCGTTCCTGTCGGCTGTCCTTGCTATGGATTTCCAAGGGTTCCAGCAGGGTACGACCAATCGTGTGTCGCGGATGGATGGAGCCAAAAGGATCTTGAAACACCAGTTGCTGCTTGGCGAGCTGTGAGCGGGTGCGCTTTTGGGCGATCTTTTCACCGTCGATCTCGATCGATCCTGCCCATTGTCTGTTTCGACCGGCAAGAGCGCCCAGAATGGTGGACTTGCCGCAGCCGCTCTCGCCGACAAGGCCGAAGGTCTCACCTTTTTCGACTTCGAAGGAGACGTCCTTAACGACCTTGAGCGCAGTTTCGCCATTACCGTAGGAGACGGCAAGATTTTTGGTTTTGATCATGGACATTCTCAGTTCTCCAGCCATGCCGGGTCGCGACGAAGGACTTCAAGCCTGTCCCTGGGGTGGTCGAGACTCGGGAGCGCATTCAGCAGACCGCGCGTATAGGGATGTTGGGCCTGATCGAGGTTGGCCGCCGCAATCGTTTCGACAACACGACCAGCATACATGATAATGACGCGGTCGCAGAAGCTGCGCACGAGGTTAAGGTCGTGGCTGATGAAGATCAGGCCAATGTTGCGTTCAACCACGAGGTCATCGAGGATAGACAGGACTTGCTGACGCACCGTCACATCGAGCGCCGAAGTCGGCTCGTCGGCGATGATCAGCGATGGCTGGGCAATGAGCATCATCGAGATCATGATGCGTTGACCCATTCCACCGGAGACCTCATGAGGATAGAGGCCGAATACACGTTCCGGGTCGCGGATGTTGACACGCTCCAGCATGGCGAGGGTGCGGCTGCGCGCCTCCTGCGGTGTGGCGTTTTCGTGCAGAATTACCGTCTCCGAGATTTGTTCGCCAACCGTCATCACCGGGTTTAGCGAATACTTCGGATCCTGCAGGATCATCGCGATGCGGCGTCCACGAATAGAGCGCATCTCCGCTTCGCTTGCAGTCAGCAGATCGACATCCTCGAACCGCATGCGGTTGGCTTTCACGATCGCCTGCGGCGGCTGAAGGCGCATGATGGCTCGGCCTGTCGTGCTCTTGCCGGAGCCGGATTCGCCAATGATGCCGATCTTTTCCCGACCGACGGTAAAGGAGACATCTCTCACTGCCGTGGTGACGCCGGAGAGTGTCGGGAACTGGACGGACATGTGTTCGACCGTCAAAATTGTGTCTGATGAGTTAGCCATTGCGGGGATCCATGATGTCGCGAAGCCCGTCACCGAGCAGATTGAAAGCAAGGCTGACTGTCAGGATAGCAATGCCTGGGACAGTCGTCAGCCACCAGGCATCGAGAAGATACTGGCGACCGGAAGCAGCCATCGCTCCCCACTCCGCCATCGGTGGTTGAGCGCCGAGACCAAGAAATCCGAGGCCTGCGGCGGTAAGGATAATGCTGGACATGTTGAGCGTAAGGCGAACTATGATCGATGGCGCGCAGAGCGGAACGATGTGGCGCAGCAAGATCCTTCCCACACTGGCGCCTTGAAGTTCGGCGGCAACGACGAAATCGGCTTGGCGGAAAGTCAGGGTTTCGGCACGTGCAAGGCGGGCAATCGGCGGCCAGACGGTGAGTGCGATGGCGATTACGGCGTTTTCGATGCCGGGGCCGAGTGCCGCCGAAAAGGCCAGTGCGAGAACAAGGCTTGGAAAGGAGAGGAAGATGTCGGTTATGCGCATTAGAACGATATCCACCCAGCCGCCGAGATACCCCGCCGTCGCGCCAATCACGAAGCCTATCGGGGCGACGATGACCGTCACCAGAATTGTGATGTAGAGAGTGGTCCGTGCACCAAAAACTAGTCGCGAGAAGACATCGCGTCCGAACTCATCGGTGCCGAACCAGTGCGAAGCAGACGGAGCGTTCAGCGCCATTGCGAAGTCTTGCACAAAGGGATCGTGAATAGCGATGACCGGTGCGAGCGCTGCGACGACGACGAGCAGAACGACGATTGCGAACCCAGCCAGAGCGAGCGGATTTGCGACGAGGCTCAGCCAGCCAAGATAGGCACTGTGCATGCGTGCCTGCCTCGAAGACGTGAAGTCTTCGCTGATGAGCCAGTTATGCAGGTTTGATAAAGTACCGGACTTGGCCATTAGCGGGTCCTCGGATCGATGAAGCGGTAGACGATGTCGGAGAGCAGGTTGATGGCAATCGAGATGGTGCCGATCAGCAGCACGCTGCCGAGCACGGCGTTCATATCGGCGAAGAAGAGCGCCGATGTGAGGTAGGACCCGAGTCCCGGCCACGCGAAAACGGTTTCGATCAGCACGGTGCCGTCAAGTAGGCCGCAATAGGCAAGCGCGATGATTGTCAACAGCTGGACGCGGATATTGCGAAAGGCGTGTCGCCAGACAATGGGTCTTTGCCCAAGGCCCTTGGCCCGCGCCGTCAATATATATTCCTGACGAAGCTGCTCGAGCATGAAGCTGCGCGTCATGCGACTGATATAGGCCATAGAAGCGTAACCAAGGATGATTGCTGGTGCGATGATGTGGTGGAGCGCGCTCCAGAATACGTTCCAGTGACCGCCCAGCACGGCATCGATCAGAATGAAGTTGGTGCGTACGTGTACTATGCCTTCGTCGTAAAGATAAATTCGACCACCCGGCGGAATTGCTCCCAGATATGCGTAGAAGACGAGGATGACGATGGTGCCCAACCAGAAGATCGGGGTGGAATAACCCAAGAGGCCGACGACGCGGGCGAGATGATCGACCCAAGTACCTTTGCGTACCGCCGCGATGACGCCCAGTGGGATGCCAAGACCGGCACCGAAGATTATCGCCAGCGTCGCCAGTTCGATGGTCGCCGGGAATACCCGTGCCAAATCCTTCGACACGTCCTGCTTGGTAATGATAGACTGGCCAAAATCTAGTTGCACAACATCACTTAAATAGTGACCGAACTGCACATAGATGGGTCGGTCCAGACCCATCTCTTTGTAGACACGGTCATAGGTCGCCTGATCCGCCTGGTCGCCGATGACAGCGATTACGGGATCAGCCGGAACCATCCGTCCGACTGTGAAGGTGATCATCATCAGGCCGAGGAGTGTCGTCAGGATGACGGTAAAAGATGTCGCGATCTTGCCTGCAGCCCTTGGGAACCGGGATTTCCGGATCGGCTGGGCATCGGAGGTCTGGGTAATGCTCATACCACTGTCCTTGAAGTTGTGTCGTCACTCGCCCTTGGTCACGGTGTCCCACCGGGTGAGCCATGTCGGGTGCCCGACGTAGCCTTTCACCTCGTTGCGCACAGCTTTCGGGTCGGTGCGTTGGAATGATGTGACGAGCGCAGGCGAGGATCGTAGGTAGGCCTCGTTAATCCGCGTATATAGCTCTTCGCGCTTGACTTGGTCGGTCTCGTGGGCCGCCGCCTTGACCATGTCCTGAATTTCCTTGGGCACGTCCCAGGCCGAGCGCCACGCGACCAGCCCCGTCAGTTTGGCTTCGTCGGAGTTGTTGGCGTTTGTTGCATAGGATTGAAGGACTGAATGTGGATCAGGCAGGCGCTCGCCCGTTCGTGACGAGAACAGTTGAAACTGGCGCGAACGAAACTTTCCGATCTGGTCGCCGATTTGCAGATCGAGCTTGACGCCTGCCTTGGCGGCACTGTTTTGCAGTGAAATGCCGACTTCGGATTCCGGTGTGCCGGGCTGGGCGAAATAGACCTTCGAAAACCCGTCCGGATACCCAGCTTCGGCAAGCAACTGCTTCGCCTTAACGATGTCCAGCTTGTAGGGCATCTCCGTTGATGCACCCGGAAGGCCTGCGGGAATGATGGTTTGCTGTTTGATGCCGTAATATTTCATCACCGAACCGGCGAGACCGTCATAGTCGATGAGGTAGCGAAACGCCTCGCGCACTTTCGGGTTTGAAAGAATCTCGTCCTTTTGATTCAAGGCAAGGTAATAGAAGCCGAAGCCGGGGACCTTCTGCACCGTAACTTTGCCATCACGTTCCAGACCGGCAAGATCCGTCGATGAGAGGCGGGTCGCAACGTCGACATCCCCTGCATCGATCTGCAGACGTTGCGCAGACGATTCCGGTACGTGGCCGAGATACACCCGCTTCATGGCAGGCACGCCCTTCCAGTAATCCTCGAACGCGTCAGCGATCAGGAGCTGGTTGGAACGCCAGGTGATGAGGGCGTAGGGTCCAGAGCCAGCATCCGCAGTCTGGAGATAGTTTCGCGCCCAGTCCCCATTCTTCTCCTTGCTGGCAAGGAGTTTGCTATCAACTATCGACGTGGAAAAGCTGGCCAGCGAGTAAAGGATGAGGTTGGAGTTCCAGACTTCAGGTGTTTCGAGAACAAGTGTCCGGTCATCTGTGGCCCGGATGAGTTGATCTACATTCTTGGCAGAAAAGCCCCACTGACGCAGGTCAGTTGACGGCGCCAGACCGAGCTTGACCAGTCTATGTAACGACCATTCCACATCCCGTGCCGTGACCGGATTGCCGGAATGGAAACGCGCGCCGTCACGAATCTTGAACGTGAAGGTCTTTCCATCGTCGGAAATCGTCCAACTTTCGGCCAGCGATGGCTGGGGATCCGTTATGTTGTCCGCAGGCAGCGCAATCAGACGGTCGTACAGGTTTGCGACAACCTCGGCAGCTTCCAGCTGATTTATCTCGTGCGGGTCTAGCCCGCGCATACTGGTCATCGAGATGGCGATGACCAACTCGTTTTTAGGAGTCGCTGCGTGAACGGGATTAAATGCCGCAGCGGCGATTGCGCATGTCAAAGCTGCGCGTGTGAGCGTCTTCATTTCAGCCTCCCAAGGCTCCTCAACCTCACCAAATCGAAATTTCGATATCGACATGGATTTCAAATCTGATATATCAAGTTTCACACAATTCGATCCTCGTCAACGGATTTTCGGAAAATGGCAACTGCAAACCTGTCTCCAGTAAGTACGGCCGACTTTGAAAAGATCGATGCAAGCTTCCAAGTCACGGTGCGCGATCATGTCCACCGCGCAATGCGCAGTGCGATCATTTCCGGGCGGTTCGCAACCGGACAAAAGATCAATGAGCGAAACCTTGCGGAGCAGTTCGGCGTCAGTACGACGCCGATCAAAGAGGCACTGCGCCAGCTGGAAACGGAAGGTCTTGTCGAAGCACTTCCCCGCAGAGGTGTAATCGTGAAGTTCAGCAGTTCCTGGGCGGAAGAGATGATTCTGGCGCGTGCTGCGTTGGAATCGATGATCGCGCATCTCGCTGCTAAGCGCGTAGACAAAAAGGGCAGGGCGGAGATTCAAGCGATAGCCAACCGCATGAGAGAGGCAACGGCATCAGGAGACGCCGATGGCTTGATCACTCTCAACGAAAGCTTTCATGATCACATTCATCGGGCTTCGCAATGCGGTTATCTTGCCAAACTGATCGAGCGCCAGCAATTTTACGATGCCAGCATTCGCCGGGTCATCCATTTGGATCCGACTGAACGAAAGAAGGCGCTCGATGAGCATATAGCGATTGCAGAAGCAATTTCAGCTGCTGACGCCGACAGGGCAGAGCGCACCATGCGTGACCATGTCGTCCGTTCGGGTGACACATATCTCAGCATCATTTTTAAGAAAGAGGGAGAAATCTGACGTGAGTGACAAACTCCAGACCGTGAGAAACGCGCTAACCGGAATTTCTGGTGTGCCAGTGACACCCTATCAGCAGGACGGCTCGGTCGACACTGCTAAACTAACAGGTCTCATCAAGGCACTCGCGAACGCCAAGGTGCATAATCTGATGGCGGCAGGGAATACTGGTGAGTTCTTCACCCTCACAATCGATGAAGTGCGTAAAGTCCACGCCGTCACAATCGAGGCCGTCGCTGGAAAATCCCTGGTCAGCGCAGCTGTCGGGCGGTCGCTGACGGAAGCGAAAGCGCTTGCAAAAGACGCGATTGCCGCGGGTGCCGACGCGATCATGGGCCACCACCCGATGGATCCTTTCGCAGGGCCGTCCTATCAAGCTGGCTATTTCCTTGAGCTTGCCGATTTCTCAACGGTACCTGTTATCGCTTATGTGCGCAGCGACAGCTTTTCAGTCGCCGATTTCCGGAGACTGGCCCTTCATCCCAACATTGCAGGCATCAAATTTGCCTCGGCCAACCTCATGCTTCTGTCGGACGTCATTCGTTCCACGCTCGATGCGCCGGCGGTCTGGGTCTGCGGTCTGGCTGAGGGCTGGGCGCCAGCTTTCTACGCCATGGGTGCGCGTGGCTTTACCTCCGGTCTCGTAAACGTCTTCCCGGAGCGCTCTCACGCCATTCACCGTGCTTTAGAAAATG
This sequence comes from Agrobacterium vacciniicorymbosi, assembly GCF_040427045.1. Taxonomy (NCBI): domain Bacteria; kingdom Pseudomonadati; phylum Pseudomonadota; class Alphaproteobacteria; order Hyphomicrobiales; family Rhizobiaceae; genus Agrobacterium; species Agrobacterium vacciniicorymbosi. Next base: position 18,880 of record NZ_JBETMF010000007.1, on the reverse strand, counting down.
GCGATTACGCAGGTGCACGCGCGCTCATCGACCCGATTGCCGGATTTGAGGCACTGCGCACCAAGTACAACAACGGTGCCAACGTGACGGTCGTCAAGGAGGCTCTCGGCATGCTTGGCAACAATGTCGGCCCCGTGCGCGTGCCAGGTGTCGTGTCGCTGAATGACGAGGAACGTGAGGCGCTTCGCGCCATCGTTGATCGCGTCAAGGCTGAAGCCCTCGCGGCCTGATCGGAGAAAAACGTGCATATTACCGGAATCAAGACCTACATGCAGCGCGTGGACGATCGCCCGCGCCTGCTTCTCAAGATAGAAACCAGCGAAGGCATTTCGGGTTGGGGCGAGTGCTACAATCACGGTCCCGACTGGGCGCTGCCTCCTTTGCTCGACTACCTTTTCCACCAGATCGAAGGCGAGGATCCGCGGCGCGTTGAATTCCTCGTCCTGAAGCTTAACCAGCAATGCCGCTTTCCTCCCGGAGCGCTCGGTCTTGCCGCGATTTCCGCAATCGATCACGCTTTGTGGGATATCGCTGGCAAGGCTGCAGGGCTTCCTGTCTACATGCTGCTCGGCGGTAGCGTCCGTGACCGGGTTCGCATCTATTGCGGTGTCTATACCGCGCCTGACCCTGAGCAGGTGCTTGAGCAGACGCTCCAGCTGAATGAGGATTACGGCTACACGGCATTCAAACTCAGCCCCTACCGCCGCGATCTTCATTCCGGCCGCTGGGGCGAGCTGGTGAAGGAGACCGGAGACTGGTTCGGGCGCATTCGCGAGATCACGCCTTCCCATTTCGAATTTGCTTTCGATGCGCATGCCAAGATTTTCGAGCCCTACAAGGCTGTGCAGCTTGCTGCCGCCATTGCGCCGAACGATCCCCTTTTCTACGAAGAGCCGATCCGCCCGGAGCATATCCCGGCATGGAAGGAATTGAAGTCCAAGGTAAAAGTACCGCTGGCCACCGGCGAGTCGCTTTATAACCGCTTCGAATTCCTCAATCTCCTATCCAATCATGGTGCGGACATCATCCAGCCTGATATTTGCGTGGTCGGGGGCGTCTCGGAAATGCGGCGTATCGCGACCATCGCGGAAGCGCACTATGTCACCGTAGCCCCGCATAATCCGATGGGACCGCTGGCCACCGCCGTCAACGTCCATTTCTGCGCAGCACAGCCGAATTTTCAGGTGCTCGAGTTCAAGCCGCACGTGCATGCGCCGTGGGCGCTTGATCCCTACATCCCACGGGATGGGCATATGGAGCTCCGCCCTGATCGTCCGGGCTGGGGCATCGAGATTGACGAAAAGGTGCTTCAGAAGGACGACTATGTCCACTGGGAGCGGAAGGTCACGCGCAAGCCGGATGGGGCAACTGCCTATCCATAATGAGCAACAACAACGGTTTATTGACCTTCAGTTCACCAACGTCATAACTACGCTGCGTCAAAGGTCTAGGCCTAGCTTGCTCTTGCTAACACAAAAACCAGAAGGGAGGAGCGGTCTTAATGTCCCTCCTCAACTCCCTGAAATTTCAATCATCTTGCATAGCTGTCAAGCGCATACGCCGGTTCGATTCTTATCAAGGCGTGTATGATGCCTTCTCCCGAGATCATTAATCTGATCGCCAATGAGGAACACTGAGAAAAACAAGTCCGCCAGCCAGATGCCGACGACCCTTAATAGTCGCTTTGAACGCAAGGACGCTATTCATGGTATCCTTCGCCAGGATCGATCTTCTCGGGAAAGACCCAGTAGGCGTAGGGGTAACAGCAACGGAACGTAAAGCCTACACAAGGTTCAGCTTTCCCCGGACCTAAGGGGCCTTACACGATGCGGGAATGTTGAACAGGCGGCTGCATCAGCTCTATGGATGATACCATCCGGGCCGGAGATATACGCGACCATTGTTCCGCATCGGGGGCCGGCTGGTATTGGCTGCGGCACCCTTCACTGCCCACCCCGCCCTCTCGACCCGCGCGATCGCCATGAGGATATCTGTAACCGGGAAGGCGATATGAGCGGCGCCGATCGCACCAGCGCTAAGAGGTGTCCGGCCCAACCTAAGGTCTGTCGAATACTCGAGAAGCTCGATAGGGTAGCCATTTGGAGCAGTCGCCAGCGCCATTCGGCAGCGCGGATCGTCAACCCCCGTGGCCTCCCGTAAGAACTCTCCACTCATCTCTCCTTGGCGAGCAAGGTCAAAACCCATCGCCTCAGTCCAGAACTGGATCGCCTTCTCCAACGAGGCGACCGAGAGTCCCGTATGGTCCACAGCTATCACGCCTGCGTCTTCGGCCATTTTTTAATCCTCACATATCGAGCAGTTACGTCGCGCTACAGTAAGCCGTTCGCATAACAAGTCACAGCACTTGCAACCCTTTAGTCCTTTTGTGGCGCGGATCTCGGGTTCGATGCTTTTCAAGAGCTTGGGACCCCGTTCCATGCGGTAACGCTCTCCGACCGAGAGTGCATTGGCCACTCACCGATCGGTGTGAACCTAACCGCTATCGCTTCACCGCGACGCATTTCACCTCCGCAAGCAGGCCAGGATGCGCGAGTTCAGATACGCCGATGCGCGTCCATGCGTAGGTTCCTTTTGGAAAGACCTCGTTCTTTGCCATCCGGAAAATATCCATGTGCTTCGACATCTCCACATGATAGCTAGTCATCTCCACGACGTCGTCGAAGGTGCAGTCCGCGGCCTCAAGGACGATGCGGAGGTTATCCCACATGGCCCTGAATTGTTCTCGCGGGTGCTCAATCACCTGCAAGTCCATCGTGCGGCCGACTTGCCCGACGACGTAGATCGTATCGCCAACCTTAACCGCCGGGGCATATCCTGCACGGGCGACGATTTCGCGCATTTCGTCGGGAATGATGACTTCTCGATCCATTGGCCTAAACTTTCCTTCAGAATATTTGCGGCTTAAGTAGCCAAGGGCGCCGCCACGAAATCATGAGCGACTACCTAATGCCAAAAAATATGACTTGCAATAGAAACCGAATGGTTCCATATTGCATCCATGGTTAAACGCGGTCAGACATCCCGGTCGGTTGGGCGCCCTCGTGAATTCGAGCTTGACGACGCAGTTCGAAAGGCATTGGGCGTTTTCTGGGACCGTGGATATCACGATGCGTCTTTGCCCGACTTGCTCGAAGGCATGGAACTATCGAAAGGTAGTTTTTACAAGGCGTTCGTGGATAAGCGCGGAGTCTATCTCCGCGCGCTTGATGTCTACATTGAAGATGCCATTCGTAAGCTTGGCGAAATCCTGCATGCAAACCCGTCGCCGAAAGCCGCAATTCGAGAAGCCTTTTCGCGGCAGGTCGAGGATTCTTCAGGTAAAGAGGGCCTGCGCGGTTGCTTTGTCGTATTGTCTGCCGTCGAAATGCTTCCCGCGGACGAAGAGGTTTCCGCTCGAATTGCGCGACTGTTTCGGCGACTGCAGGATCTTTATGCCGCTGCCATTATAAGAGCTCAAGCACTTGGTGAGATTGATCCTGGGTTGGACGAGCGAACTCTGGCGAGGTTCCTCGTGTGTCAGATCCAGGGAATGAGAGTTCTAGGGAAAACAGGGGCCGATCACGAAGCCACCAGGGCGATGGTTGACTTCGCACTGAAGCCGCTCGACTAACCTTAATAAGGAACCAATCGGTTCCTAATTTACGCATTTCGCAAACCGCTGAGCGGTTCCGCTTCTCGATATGGAGAGAAAGTTGATACAACCCCATGACGCCAAGGACAGTCTTGATCCGCGCAGGTGGACGGCGCTGGCCATCTTGTTGACCGGGGCTTTTCTGCCCCCGCTGGATTTCTTCATCGTCAACGTGGCACTGCCCTCGATCCGGCAGGACTTTCAGGCCTCAGCCTCGACGATGCAGCTCATTATTTCAGGCTACGCCACCACTTACGCAGTCATGCTGATCACCGGCGGCAGGCTTGGCGACCTTTATGGTCGGCGAAAAGTCTTTCTGGCTGGAATGGTCGCATTCGCCGCCGCCTCTGCCTTGTGCGGCTTCGCCTGGTCACCCTCGGTCTTGATCGCCGGTCGTATCTTCCAGGGGTTTGCGGCAGCGATCATGGCACCTCAAGCCTTGGCGTCAATCAATGCCATTTTTCCCGATCACGAAAAGTCGAAGGCACTCAGCTTTTATGCCCTGACATTTGGGGTAGCATCAATGGCTGGCCTGTTTCTCGGTGGGGCGCTGATTGCACTGAATGTCTTTGGCCTCGGATGGAGAGCCATTTTCCTTATCAACCTCCCCGTGATCGCAATAGCCGCGCCGGCCGCGCTGGTCATGTTGCGCGAGACCCGATCGGAGCATGCAAGGAAGCTGGATATGGGTGGAGCAATGCTGATCGCAGTTGCGTTGTTTGCGTTGATCTCGCCGCTCATTGAGGGCCGTGAACAAGGGTGGCCGATCTGGTCGATCTTGATGCTATCGGCTTCCCTGCCACTTCTTCTGCTGTTTTGGCGTTACGAGCTAAGGGTAGGGGCCGCGGGGGGAGATCCGATTGTCGAACCTCGCATGCTCCAGGTCCCTGGACTGACGCGCGGGCTGCTCTCAGCCTTGTTTTTCTACGCCTTTGCGGCTTTCTGGCTGACATTTTCGGTCTACCAACAGGGCGGCCTGGGCCGTGCGCCTTTTGAGGCTGGAGTTGCAATCCTTCCCGCGGCCCTCGGGTTCGTTTTGGGGCCATTCGCGAGCGGGAGCATCCTGCGCGTCTTCGGGAGATATTCTGCCGCCGCAGGCATGACGCTTGAAGCGGCTGGATTGTTCGGGACCGCTGCCCTGATCTCATTCGGAGCACCAGAGTTTCTATTCGTCGCCCTGTTCCTTATTGGCGCCGGTCAGGGAATTGCGCTCCCAAATCTCGTTAAGACTGTCGTTCAGCGGGTTGACCCGGCGCGGTCGGGTTTGGCCTCCGGCCTGGTCAATTCGATGCTCCAGATAGGGGGCGCTTTGGCAACAGCGCTTATTGGCGGATTGTTTTTCTCAACCCTGGGTTCAGCTTCCGATGAGAGATCCATCGGCCATGCCTACAGCATCGCAGCCGTCGCGATTGGTCTTTGTCTCCTCATTGCAGGTTGGCTTTCCGCGGGCCTGCCATCGGACAAAGAAGTCCACCGATGAGTGCGAACGTTGAGCCATCGGCTCTTCCTTTAAAAGTTTGACCATTCCCACTCCCAGTCGGCCACCCTCGGACAATCCATTTTTCGGCCGATCGACATGCAACATTTTGAGGTAAACCCCATGAACAACATTCCCACTCCTCCGCTTGCGGGAAGGCGAGCTCTAGTGACCGGTGCGGCACGCGGTATCGGTGCCGCCATCGCTTTAAAACTGGCAGAAGATGGTGCCGACGTCGCGATCACCTTTGAGAGGTCGGTGGAAAAGGCCGCAGCCCTCGTCGCCGAGATCCGAATGATGGGCCGCAAAGCCATTGCAATTCAAGCTGATGCCGCGAGCCCAGAAGCTGCTAAAGCCGCGGTTGAGCGAACTGTCGTTGACCTCGGCGGCCTCGACATCCTGGTCAACAATGCCGGCGTCCTGGTTGCCGGTGATTTCTCCACACAGCCACTAGAAGAGATCGATCTTCAGCTGAACGTTAATGTGCGCGGCGTCTTTCTAATCACTCAGGCAGCGCTGAAGCACATCCCGGACGGAGGCCGCATCATCAGTACTGGCAGCAATGCAGGCCTGGCTGTGCCTTTCGCGGGAATTGCTGTCTATGCAGCGACCAAGTCCGCTCTGGAAAGTTTTACACTTGGTCTAGCGCGCGAACTGGGTCCGCGGGAAATTACCGTCAATCTGGTCCGGCCTGGCCCGATCGACACCGATATGAACCCTGCCGATGGCGCTCTGGCACCTGCGATCTTGCCGAGTCTGTCTATTGCCCGATACGGTCGGACCCGAGAGGTCGCAGAGGCCGTTGCATTCCTTGCGGGGCCAGGCGCTGGCTACATCACCGGCTCGGGCATCCTCGTCGATGGCGGCATAAGCGCTTGAACATTAAGCAAGGCGGGAACTGCCGATCGACCAGGCAGGTTCTCGCTGCGAAAATTGGAGATAGACATGGAATATACACGCCTTGGAAATACGGGCCTTGAGCTTTCCCGGCTCTGCCTTGGGTGCATGAGCTATGGCGAGCCCGATCGTGGAAGCCACCCCTGGACGCTAACGGAAGAACAAAGCCGCCCCTTTATCCGCAAAGCGATCGAATTGGGGTTCAACTTCTTCGACACCGCCAACGTCTACTCGGATGGAACGAGCGAAGAAATCCTCGGCCGCGCTGTAAGAGAGTACTCGACGAGAGACGATGTGGTCATCGCCACAAAGGTCAATGGTCGGATGAAGCCCGGACCAAATGGGGCAGGTCTGTCGCGAAAAGCCATTCTTTCCGAGATAGATGCCAGCCTAAAACGTTTGGGGACTGACTACGTCGATCTCTATCAAATCCATCGGTTCGACCATCAGACACCTATCGAGGAGACGCTGGAAGCGCTGCATGACGTCGTCAAGGCGGGCAAAGCCCGCTACATTGGTGCGTCTTCGATGTACGCGTGGCAGTTCTCGAAAATGCTCGCTGTCTCGCAGGCCAACGGATGGACACGGTTCGTCTCCATGCAGAACCACCTGAACCTGTTGTATCGCGAGGAGGAGAGGGAAATGCTTCCACTCTGCAAAGACGAGGGTATTGGCGTTATCCCGTGGAGCCCGCTCGCACGTGGTCGCCTGACCCGCGATTGGAGCGCGCAGAGCGATCGCTCTGAAACCGACGAGATCGGAAAGGGCCTTTACACCCGAACCACCGAGGACGCCGACAGACGCGTGGCGGAGGCGGTTGCCAGGATTGCGCAGGAGAGGGACGTGCCAAGAGCACAGATCGCGCTGGCATGGGTTCTGTCTAAATCCGAGATCACCGCGCCCATCATCGGCGCAACCAAGTTGCAGCACTTGGACGACGCTGTCGCCGCACTTTCCATAAGGCTGACCGGCGCTGAAATACAAGCTCTTGAGATCAACTACATTCCACACTCTGTCGTCGGGTTTTCCTGATGACAGGATGTTGGTTCGACTGTCTTGGTGGCAAAAAACTGAAGCCTGTGAATATGGAGAAAGCATTTGAAGACAATCGGTATACTTGGCGGAATGTCCGCAGCCTCGACCCAGATTTATTATCGGGAACTCTGCAGGCTGACACGCGAGAGCCTTGGAGGACTCCATTCTCCCGAGCTGCTCATACGATCGGTCGACTTCGACGAAATCGAGAAATTACAGGCATCGTCTGATTGGGACGCAGCGGCAAACATCCTCAACGAAAAAGCCATTGCTCTGGAGCGCGGAGGTGCCGACTTGCTCATCATGGCGACGAATACCATGCACAAGGTGGCGGACAAGATCCTGGGCGGGGTGTCGATCCCGTTCGTTCACATCGCAGATGCAACTGCGACAGCGATCCTTGATAGCGGTTTCCGTAGGCCGGGGCTAATGGCAACCGCTTTCACGATGGAACAGAATTTCTACACCGATCGCCTGACCGCCCAAGGACTGTCACCAATAATTCCTGACGCCGATGATCGAGCGGAAACCCACCGCATCATCTATGACGAGTTGTGTCGCGATGTGGTTCGTGAGAAAAGTCGATTGACGTATGAACGGATTGCGCAGCGACTAATTGATCAAGGCAGTGATTGTCTGATCCTTGGTTGTACCGAGGTAGGGATGCTGTTGAATGAGGGTAATGTCGGCGTCCCCGTCTTCGATACGACCTTGGTTCACTGTGACGCAGCCCTTCGAGCTGCATTGCAGTAACACGCTGCGAATCTGGCGATTAATTTGCGGGAGTGTGCTAGAGCATCGGTTAGCCCTGCTCACCAAGATGCTGGTGGACCCACTTCGCCTCTTCCGACGCCGTGCGTCCAAAATGCCTTCTGAAATCGCGGCTGAATTGGGCAGGGCTGACGTAGCCGACCGACGCAGCTGCGTCTGCAATGGTCCCGCTCCGGCGGGCGATCATAAGTCGCGCCTCATGGAGCCGCATCGCCTTAACATATTGCATCGGACTTGAGCCGGTCAGGTTCTTGAAATGGACGTGATAGGACGGAACGCTCATGCCCACCTCTTTGGCCAGATCCGCGACGGCAATTTCGGAAGCGTAATTCTCCCGCAGCCACGTCACGCTCTCGATCAGTCTTCCCGAGGTTCCTTTGCGTTGAAGGGCCGCGGTCACCGCGTCACCCTGCGGCCCTGACATGACCCGATAATGCAGTTCACGCAGGATGGAGCGCCCGAGCACGGCGACATCGACGGGGTTGCTGAGCACAGTCAGCAGGCGAAGCAGGACGTCCTCGATATTGCAATCCATTTTGCTCGATAGCAGCCCTCTCGGTTTGGAGCCTGAGGGACCTGCGTGTTCTTCCACTTGCAAAGCAATCTCGGCCGCCATCTGCATATCAAACTCCAGATAGACGGCAAGTAATGGCCGTTGTGGACTTGCCTTCGAAGTCATCCGGAATGGAACGGGTACTGAGACAGCGAGATAATGTTCCTCGTCATAGAGGTAGATTTCGCCTTCCAGGATTCCATATTTGCTTCCCCGTAATACGAACACTGCCCCCGGCTTATAGAGAACCGGAACGTCATCAAGTACCGCTTCAGTGCGCAGGATGCGGACACAGCTGATCGCAGTCTGATTGTAGCCGAGGCGAGGAGCCAGTTGTCCGGCCAAGCCGACCAGCCGGTCATGGACGGCGGACTGTTCTTCAATAATCATAGGATTAAGCAAAACCTTGAGACAATCCGCAATCGAGTTCAGATTGCCTTCAGATTATCTGTCATCCATGATTAATCAAGGAGTTTCAGAAATGTCGATCAAAACGTTTTTCATAACAGGGGCGAATTCGGGCTTCGGATTGGCGATCGCCATTGCCGCAATGGAAGCCGGTCACACCGTCATCGGGACCGTCCGCACCGAAGCCTCGCGCGAAGGGCTGGCAAAGAGCCTCCCGGAACTGCGCCCGGTCCTTTGCGACGTCACCGATTTCGACCGCATTCCCGACGTCGTCCAGAAAGCGGAGGACGAGCACGGGCCAGTCGACGTGCTGATCAACAATGCAGGATACGGTCATGAGGGTGTGCTCGAGGAATCGCCACTTGAAGAAATGCGACGTCAGTTTGACGTGAACGTGTTCGGCGCCGTCGCTGTGGCCAAGGCATTTCTTCCAAGGTTCCGTGAGCGGCGCCGTGGCTTTATCGTGAACGTCACGTCGATGGGCGGTATGATCACCATGCCCGGCATCGCATATTACTGCGGCAGCAAGTTTGCGCTTCAGGGAATTTCCGAGGTCATGCGCTCGGAAATGGCGCCGTTTGGAGTTCAGGTGACAACGCTTTGCCCTGGCTCATTCCGGACAGACTGGGCTGGGCGTTCCATGGTCCGAACAGAGAGGTCGATTGCGGACTACGATACCCTGTTCGATCCGATTCGCGAGGCGCGTCAGGCGGTAAGCGGCAAGCAGCTTGGTGATCCCAAAAAACTGGCTGCCGCTGTGCTTACTCTCATAGGATCGGACAATCCTCCGCCGCAGCTCCTTCTTGGTAGCGATGCCCTCAGCCACGTGACGGCGCGGATCGAACGTTTGCAGCAGGAACTTGCATCTTGGAAAGCTCTGACCGTCTCCACGGACGGCTAACAAGAAATCGAACTTTTGCTATTGACGATCTGCCTACTAGAAGGTAGACAAGTCCCATGAGCAATCTTTCTAACACTTCCGACGAAATCCTGGCCTCTGCGCGCAACCTCATTATGAGTGGGGGGTACAACGGGTTCAGCTATGCAGATATCTCTGAAGTGGTCGGCATTCGCAAGGCCAGCATTCACCACCATTTCCCCAGCAAGGTCGATCTGGTACGTGAACTGGTCAAGCGCTATCGGGAAGATGGCCAGGCAAGCGTTGTCACTCTTGAACAGAATGTTCCAGACGCATTGGACGTCCTTAAAGTCTACGCAAACCACTGGGCGAAATGCATCAAGGATGCAAGCAGACCTTACTGTGTGTGCGCCTTGCTTGCCAGTGAATTGCCATCCCTTCCGCCGGAAGTCGCAACCGAAGTGACGAATTTCTTTCGCTTCATCTCATCGTGGCTGACGACGGTGATGGAGCGTGGAAGCAAAAATGGGGCGCTCAATCTCACGAGCGAACCGCATGTTGAAGCCGAAGCTTTTCTAGCGACGGTGTACGGGGCCATGCTTTCAGCGAGAGCCTACGGGAAACCGGAGGTCTTTTCGACGATACTTGCACCTGCTCTCAGCCGCCTTATGCCAACTGTCTCTCACTAATCCTGCGTAGCCAGCCTGCTCAGGTCAATCGCGTTGAACGAAACTACCAACTAGTAGGAAGATATTTATGGGAAACGTTATTTCTGCATTAGCCCTTGGCCTCACCAGCATCCTTTCGGTAACAGTCCTTTCGACACCCGCATCTGCCGAAGATAAGAAAGCTGCGCCAATCCATGTCCGCGGCAGCGTCGTCGACTACCAGGGTTCAACGCTCAGAGTGAAGACGCGCGAAGGCGAGACCGTCGACGTCGCCCTAGCCAACGACTGGAAAGTCGCCAGCGTTGCCAACGCAAAGATCACCGACATCAAGCCGGGCGATTTCGTGGGTATCGCATCCTTGCCGAAAGCCGACGGCGGCGATGGCGCGCTTGAGGTCCTCATTTTCCCGCCGGCAATGAAAGGCACCGGCGAGGGTAGTTACGGTTGGGATCTGAAGCCCGACAGCAGCATGACCAATGCGACGGTCGCGGATGCCGTTAAGGGCGTCGATGGCCGGACTGTCACCGTGACCTATCATGGCAAGGAAAAGAAGATCGCCATTCCGGATGGGACACCTGTCGTGACCATCGCTGGAGCCACCAAGGATGATCTCGTTCCCGGCGCCGTTGTCTTCATTACCGCCGAAAAGGCTGCAACCGGCCCGATCGCCCACCAGGTGGTCGTCGGTAAGAATGGCGTGGTTCCCCCCATGTGAGCCACGCCGTCACTGGCCGGAGCAGCCGCCTTACTGCTTCGGCCAGCGACTACAGATCGACGCTGCTTGGTCTTAAGCCGTAAATGCCACAGATGAAAGACGTTGAGATGAGCGCAAACGCTTCCAATGACAATGTTCAATATCCTCGGACGATCTTCATCCGCCGCCACTCCGTTGTAACCCGGCTTACGCACTGGATGAACGTGCTTTGCCTAAGCTTCCTTCTTTTGAGTGGGTTGCAGATCTTCAATGCCCACCCGGAGCTTTATTGGGGTCATTACGGCGCGAACGGTGACCCGGCCGTCCTGACAATCGGCTCCGACGAGGATGCGGGCACGCCAAGCGGCTTCTTGCGTGTCGCAGGGCTACAGATCCCTACAACCGGCGTCCTCGGTGTTTCCAATGTTGATGGGGAGCCGACTGCGCGAGCTTTCCCATCCTGGGCAACAATTCCCTCGTTCCAGGATCTCGCGGCTGGACGTCGCTGGCATTTCTTTTTTGCCTGGCTGTTTGTGATCAATGGCATTTTCTACCTGGGGTTCAGCCTGCAAAGTGGACATTTCAAGCGAGACCTGGCGCCGAAGGTGAACGAACTCTCGCCTCGCCATCTCGGCCGCGAGGTTCTCGACCACGCCCGTCTGCGCTTTCCCGAAGGGAAGGAGGCTAGGCACTACAATGCGCTTCAAAAGCTCACCTATCTGGCGGTCATTGTCGTCCTCCTGCCTCTGATGGTTTTGACCGGCCTGACCATGTCGCCGGGCGTCGATGCCGCTCTGCCGTCCCTTGTCGATGTTTTCGGCGGACGCCAGTCCGCGCGCACGATCCATTTCGTCACAGCGTCGGCGCTTGTCGTCTTCGTTATTGTGCATGTCGCCATGGTCGTGCTTTCCGGGACTTGGAACAACATCCGCTCGATGATCACCGGACGCTATGCGATCCAGGAAAATGGCCCGAACTCATGAGCAAGCTCTTTACTCGACGTCGCTTCTTGATTGGTGGCACTCTTGGCGCTAGCGCCTTGACCCTTTCCGGATGTGACCTGCTCGACCAAAACGCGAACGTCGCCAATGTTCTCCGTTCGGCCGAAGACCTAACGATGAAGGCACAGAGACTGCTTCAGGGACGTGATGCTCTGGCGCGTGAGTTTGACGAAAAGGACATTTCTCCCTCTTTCCGTGTCAATGGAACGAGCGCGCCCGACAGCGAGGAATATGAGGAATTGCTGGAAGGCAAATTTGCAAACTGGCGACTAAAGATCGACGGTCTTGTTGATCGGCCTCAGATGTTGTCGCTTGCCGATCTGAAGGCGCTCCCATCCCGCACCCAGATCACCCGCCATGACTGCGTGGAGGGGTGGAGCGCCATCGGCAAATGGACGGGCGTTCCGCTCGGCAGTCTTTTGCGGCTGACCGGGTTGAAGCCCACGGCGCGCTATGTCGTGCTTCATTGTGCCGACGAACTCGAAAAGACTCTCGACGGGAGCGGCCGCTATTACGAGAGCATCGATCTCATCGACGCAGTACATCCTCAAACCATCCTCGTCTACCAGATGAACGGCCAAGACCTGAGCGTCGGCCACGGCGCGCCGTTGCGGCTGAGGGTCGAGCGGCAGCTGGGTTACAAACAGGCAAAATACATCATGCGCATCGAGCTGGTCGACAGCTTTGCCGGCTTGTGGGGAGGCAACGGCGGCTATTGGGAAGACCGCGGGTACGAATGGTACGCCGGCATCTGAGGCAATCAAAAAGCAAACCACGGGATCACATCGCATGAGCAGACGCCTAGTTCAAAAAGTAATGCCCGTCTCAGCGATCGCTTCTTCGCCACCTGTTGAGATCGGTCAAACCAACTCGATCCTCTCTGATCCCGACGGTCGATGGGTCGCAAAGCGCCAAGGGGAGATCACCGAGGCATTCGACAAGCGCATGCGCCAGGAAAGTCATCAAGGCATTGCTCTCGTGGATCCTTCGCACGACCGCTCACCGACCGTCGAGCTCCTAGAAAAGCCAGCTGCGAAGCTCTCCGGCGAAAGCGACCGAATTGGCCGATTTAAGTGGGACGACAATACTGCATTTGGCAAACATGTCGGCTTTTTCTGACCGAGCTCGCTTTAGTAAATCTCATTATCCAAAAAGTGGAAAAAACAATGGCAAACAATCAGACCTTCATTGCCGCGAGCGGCAACGAGCAATGGCTTAAGCAGTATTACTTTGCGCGTGCGGCGTTTTCTGTGTTGTGGGTCGCGGCGGCATTGACCATCGGGCGGCAGTCATTCGGGGCAGCTGCTGCACTGCTGATCGCCTATCCGGCTTGGGATGCGGCCGCCAACGTTCTTGACGCGGCCAGGAGTGGTGGCTTGGCAGTCAACCGCAGCCAGGCGATCAACGCCACTGCAAGCGCGATAATGACAATCGCCTTGATCATCGCTTTGATGATGAGTATGAACTGGGTTCTGGGCGCCTTTGGACTCTGGGCGATTTTTTCAGGGCTTCTGCAGCTCGGCACCGCTGTCAGGCGTGGGAAAACGAGCGGAGGTCAGTGGGCTATGGTTCTAAGTGGCGGTCAATCGGCATTAGCAGGCGCTGTCTTCATGTATCAAGCGCACATGCCGTTGGAACCTTCGATCTCCACGGTCGTCGGTTATGCGGGCTTCGGAGCGTTCTATTTTCTTGTTTCGGCAATATGGTTAAGCATCAGTCTGTCGCGGCGTGATATGAGCGGAGCAGCACACTAGACTTCTGTGTAGCTCTTCTTAAGCTGCAGCTTGCTTCAGTCCTGACTTACGACAAGCGGCGCAGGATTCTAGTGCCAACTGTGTCGTGGACTGGGATTCTAGGTCTTTGACATCCCTAACCGTTCGGGAGATCGACGCGAAACAACAGCGCGGGTAGGTTCGAGTCCTTTCAGTGCGTGCCTTGCTTCCGGGCGAGGGGGTCTGCCTCGCCCGTTCTTCCGAACTCGAAGGTCCGCAACAAACTCGACATTATCCAGACCATAATTGCTTCATCGTTGGGGGCGAGCAAAATTATAACAAAGCACGCTGGTCGCCTGCGTGAATAGGTAATGCAGCATATTAAGCTTGGCTCAACTATAGGATAATAAATATATATTAGCTTTGTTGCTTTAACGGCCACTTGAGCAAGCATGAATTTTGTCGACTTATCTATATTTTCAACCTATAGTTTTTTGAATACCACCGAGGACGGCGTTGTGAAAGTCTTGTGCCTCTCGTTTACACTAGTTGCGTCGCCCGCATTCACCGCATCACCGAACGTAGATAGGCTCGTAGGGCAATATCTCGCTTATGATTCCATATGCAGAAGTAATTCGCCGCTCGAATTGGCTACCCAGAACGCTTGTAACGTGAGAGACGATCTTGAGCTTTTATTGGGCCGAGCCGGAATATGCCGCGGCCCCGAAAGCCGAACATCTGGCTTAACAAGGTTGAACCCGTGCGAAGATAATGCGCAGTATCCCTGGTAAAGATAAAAATCTCCGGGTAGCAGGTATTCTGAAAGTTCCTTTGTCTACGTAGGCATTCCGGACGACCAATCAGATCCTGTCAGCCAATTGGTTGGCTTTAACATTCAAATTTCAAACCACAAACGAATTGCTCGTAGCAATCGAGAACTCCCCATTGTGGGAGATGTCGACCTGTGTAGGAAACGATGCCGCATGCAGCAGGCCCAGCACGCGCGACCGCATCAGCCCAGGAGTTCGGCTCACGTATCGCTGGGCACATATTCGCCAAACTATGCTGGAAATTGCACCGGACTTCGAGAACACAAAGTCACCTGAAACTAGCTGTGAAATCGGCTAGTGCCAGTTCGCCAACTTCTCGGGTAATTCAGCCGTTGATCTATTTTTCAAGCTACCAGACCTGCATCATCAAGCAAGCTTGTAGAGCGAAGTGGTACGCAATACGCGGAACGCTGTCACAAAACTCCCTCATTCGGGCGATTTTCGCTCACCGGTTTGTGGTACGCGGTTCGCAGCTTGATTTTGAAGCTTTGCCACAAGCGCTTCTTGCCGTGCCTGCAGGCTGCGAAGATCTTCAACGTCAGTTGACGTCCCTAGCCACTCGATAATATCGCCATTTTCGTCGCGAACAGGAGTGGCACGAGTGTGGAACCACCGATACTCATTCGTGCTCGCTTGTCGAATGCGATACTCAACCTCGAAGCCGCCGGTCGTGCTAGCTTTCGACCAGTTCATCATAGCGGTGTCGCGGTCCTCTGGATGCACCGGATCCAGCCAACCCATGCCATGGCTTTCCGTTTCCGCCTGTCCCGTATATGCAGTCCACTGGGGTCCGGACCATGTTAGAGTCCCACCATCAACAGCGCGCCAAACCAGCTGCGGGATTCCCTCCAAAAGTGCACGTTGACGGATTTCAGCTCGGGCCAGTTCCTGTTCCACATGTTTTATTTCGGTAATATCGTGGACGATGCCACCGATGTGTAAGACTTCCCCGCGGTTGTCTTTGATGGGGAAATCTGTGTTCCTCAGCCATCGAATTGCACCGTCTTCAGGTCGACGTATACGATATTCAAACGTCACCCATTCGCCGTTTCGAACACGTTGTAAGTTATCAGCGACCATGCCCCGGTCTTCCGCCAGGATCAGTTCTAACCAGCTGACTAAATTGTCTCCGCGCAGCGCCGCTTCCCGGTCAAGCCCGTAGATTTCCTCGAATGCCGGGGTGAGATACGACCACTGAAAGGTCTTTGCATCGCGGATCCAGAGTATGTCTTGAGATGCCTCGCCAAACTGACGCAGACGGTCTTCAGATTCCCTCAAGGCGGCTTCTATTCTCGCGCGTTCCGAAACATCCACAAAGGTAACGACCGTACCATCGATGCGATCTTCCACTGTTCTATACGGACGTAGCCGCATAGAGAATTCTCGGCCTTGCCGACTTGTGACCTCGCGCTCAATGGGTATCAGGTCCTTGAGAACTTTGCGCGCATCCTTATCCATCGAATTATAGTCAAGTTGGTGAGTGAAGTCGGTTATGGCGCGACCAATATCATGCCGCGTGACATTGAAGAGTTCCGCCACAGGCGCCGTAAACATACGGATGCGTAGGTCTGGGTCGAGAAAAAGCGTGCCAATTTCGGTGGCTGCCGAAAGATTTTGCAGGTCGCTATGGGCCGCTGAAATACTATCGAGTTTGCTTTTCAGCTCAGCGTTGACTGTATGCAATTCCTCATTGATGGATTGAAGCTCTTCCTTGGACGTTTCGAGTTCTTCAGCCGTCGACCGGTATTCCTCATTCATCGACTGAAGTTCTTCGTTTGCTGCACGCAGTTCCTGAACCAAGGCCTCGTGGCCGTTACGGCTCATCATTAATGCTTCTTGCGAGGCCTTTAATTCGGCGTAGACACGCCGAACTTCTCCTGGTTGAGCGTCAGTAGAGTTCTCAAGTTCATCGGTTTCGACAACTATGCCGCCATCCATAAAAAATACCAGGACCTGCGATACCTTACCTTCGTTCGGCAGCGGTGTAACTTGCAAAGAGACGCGCCTCTTTCCCTGGTCGAAACTGACTACAGTTGGAAGCGTAACGCTAGGCTGCCCCATCTCGAAAGCCCTAGCAAGCGCAATGCCAAGGTCAAGACGCAACTCGGGTCTCACAACAGACGTCAAAGACGTTGAGACGGGCCCTGCGGAATGAAGGATGAAGCGACCTGCTGTTGGCGACAGATGCAAAATGTTTTGAGCATCGTCGACAAGCGCGCTTGCTGGTGCATGTTGTTCCAAAGCGCCGATGTGGACCGTCGCAGGTACGGAGGTCCGTTCGGCGACATTTGAAGCGGGTCGCGTATAATTTGTGGGTTGTTCAGGAGCGGCGAACTGCGGAAGAATGGGTAAAAGGTGACCGCTTTGTGGTCGTGAAGCATATATTCGAGCCTGTCTGTCAACAGTCGCAAAAAGATCCGCCGCCACATCTACTGTTTCTGCTGATCCAAGAAAGAGATATCGCCCCGTTCGCAACCCATATTGAAACAGTGAACAAACCTGCGCCTGAAGTGCGCGCTCGAGGTATATCAGCAAATTACGGCAAGTGATCAAGTCGAGCCGCATAAATGGCGGCTCCTTCAGGACGCTATGTTTTGCAAACAAAATCGTTTCACGTAATTCCTTCCTGATACGGAAGTGGGTGCCTTCGTCAATGAAGAACCTCGCAAGCCTTTCCTGAGAGACATCGGTTTCAATGGCGCGCGGATAGCGTCCTTCTCTGGCCACAGCCAGTGCGGCATCATCAAGATCGGTCGCGAAGATCTGCACTGGAACCTTGACGTTCTGTAAGGCCATCTCTTCGTGCAGGAGGATTGCAATACTGTATGCCTCTTCGCCTGTCGCGCAGCCTACGACCCATACTCTAATGCTCTCATCGCTTTCGGCGTCATAATCAGTAACAAGAGGTCGTATGGCCTGACTGGCCAAGGCCTTGAAAGCGTATTCATCCCGAAAAAACATTGTGACCGAAATTAAAAGATCTGAAAAAAGGTTTTGAGCTTCTTCGGGCGTCGTCGTCAGGTGGTCGGCATAGTCTGCCAAGCTTTTCATCCGACAAACCTGCATGCGCCGGACAACACGACGCATGACGGTGGCGCGCTTGTATGCTGAGAAATCATGACCAACTCGAGAACGTAGCAACGCGACGATGCGGCGAAGGTCGTTAGCGGATCCGGCCATATCAAGCGATCGGACAGCATCCTTACTTCGGGCAACCTCTGTCAGATATCCGACAAGCTGGGCTACCGGGGCTACAAAATCTGCCGCACCTGTTGCGATTGCATTTTGTGGCATAGCGGGAAAGGTAGCCTCTGAGGGTTCCTGGACCATGATGACTCCGCCAGCTTCTTTAACGGCCTTAACCCCCAGGGCGCCGTCTGCACCCGCTCCGGACAGAACGATTGCAACGCCATCGCCACGAGCTGCGGCGACGGAGCGAAAAAACATGTCGATGGGAGCGCGCTTACCTCGAGGCTCGCTGAAATGACGAGCCTCGATACCATCTCCGTTGATGATAAGCTCGTGGTCTGGCGGGATGACATACACACAGTTTGCATTCAGCTTTGCATAATCACCAATCTCATAAACAGGCATGGACGTGCAAAGCGCTAAAATTTCGCTGAGGGAACTGGGCTCGTCGGGAGAGAGATGGAGAATAACGACATAGGCTAGTCCCAGGTCACCGGGAATCTGCCGAAACAAGCTCTGTAAAACGCCAACACCACCTGCAGATGCACCAATTGCACATATAGGAAGTAGATCATACTTAGTAGGCAACACTTGGCCCAAGGGATCAGTCATATCGATTTCGCCATCGTCATTTGTCACGCTATGGACCCAAAATAGGCTAGCCACCGAAGCCTATATCCGTAGAGCGATAAAGGCTAGGCGACTGTCTTGGACTCCAACGAACCACTTTGGGAAATTTCGTCAAGCGTGGCCAGTACTTTCAGGATCGCTTCCGAGGAACACGAGTAATACAGGGTCTGAGCGTCTCTTCTGACATCGACTAATTTGGCTGTTCGGAATCTACTGAGATGTTGCGACACCAATGATTGACTGAGGTTCACTTCATTCGCAAGTGCTGATACGCTCCATTCTTGCCCCGTGATGAGCCCAAGAATTTCTAAGCGCCGCTTATTGGCTAGAACACTCAGTAGATCTGCGGCTTGCTCAGCATCAAATTTGTAATCGTGACTCAAGAGCTTCTCCTTGCATCGAATTGAGCGGAAGTAAAACGACGCTATGAACCGCCCCGGATTTACCGGAGACCCCAACTCGTGAGAAGTAGGGTCTATGACAAGCAAGACGACGAACAAATTC